>JADGAU010000200.1 GCA_015231865.1 Gammaproteobacteria bacterium
AGAAATTATAATAATAAAAAAACAATATAAATACCAATGGAGAAACCATATGAACTCATGGAGACAACCTCTTTTAATCTGGCTAAGCACTATGGCCATTTTCTTTTTAGTGCTAACGCCTGTTCAAGCACATGATATCAGTATTGATGAGATAGATTGGAAAACATTAGATAAAAAAATGAAGAAACTGAGTCCGCTAGGTTTTCATCCTTTCTTAATGCCTTTAATAATGGATAATCGGGATGCCATTGGCTTAACTAAAGAACAAATTAAAGACTTTAAAGACTGGCGTAATAAAAACCGTGTTCAGGTTATGAATGTCATGAATAAAATTCTGAAACTAAGAAATGAATTTTTACGCTTATCTTTAAGCCCTAATGTTTCCAATACCGTACTTGAGGCCAAACAAGAAGAAATATTTAAACTGCACAGAAAAGTACTTAAGTATCAATTATCCTGCCGGCGTAATATTCTGGATAATTTTAATGAAGAACAATGGGATAATTTCTACTTTGTTCTCGGTGAAAATGGTTATGATATAGAGCAATAATTTTAATAGGGAGAAACCAATGAAAAAATTTATTTTAGCGTTAACAATATTATTCATATGCCAACTGAGCTATGCAAAAATGCATAAAGAAGAAATTCTCTATAAAGATGGAGATACCCAATTAAAAGGCTACCTTTTTTGGGAAGATTCATTTGATGGAACTAGACCGGGAATCATGGTCATTCATGAATGGTGGGGATTAAATGACTATTCTTTGCTTCGAGCTGAAATGCTGGCCGAAACCGGTTATGTTGCTTTTGCTGCCGATATGTATGGTAATGCAAAAAATACCCGTCATGCAGCCGACGCCAAAAGCTGGTCGAAACAAATATCCAGCAATATTGATAATTTAACTCGTCGAGCCAAACTTGGTCTTGATATTCTTAAAAAGCAAGAAAGTGTTGATAAAGAAAAACTTGCTGCAATAGGCTACTGTTTTGGTGGTGCTGCTGTGATGCAATTGGCCTATACAGGAATCGATATTAAAGCCGTTGCCAGTTTTCATGGCTCACTTCCTGTTGCCACTGAAGAACAAGCTAAAAAGATTAAAGCAAAGGTTCTGGTTGCTCATGGTGCCAGTGATCCAATGATACCTAAAGAAAGAATGGTTAAGTTTAATGAAGTACTCAATAACAATGACGTTGACTGGGAAATGAATATCTATGGCGGTGCAAAACATGCGTTTACAAACCCCTATGCTGATGGTTATGATTTAAAAGCAATTGCTTATAACCCAACAGCAGACCGCCGTTCATGGATGCGCTTATTGGGTTTCTTTGAAAATATATTTAATGAAGAAGATTAACTAACTCAGCTATGTTGTAATTAAGTGTTGTCGTTAAGTGTTGTGATTTAACTAAGTTGTTTATATTAGATGTTTTACTCGTATATTCCTTCCCCATAAACTAAAAATAGGCCCTACGAAGGGAGGGGAAGGGACTGGATTGTGCAAATATTTATTTAATAGCAACAACACTTAACGAAAACATAGCCACTTATAATAACTAAACCAAAACCCTCAATTAGATAGTTTACTTAACATCGTAATAAATTCATTACAAATCACTTCAAGTTCTTCAAATCTTTCCATAGCTTTATCATTGCCATCTTTTATCGCCACAGAATTTAATTGTTCAGAAAGCTTCTGTATGCTTGCAAATTTTGGTGGAATAAAAGCGTATTGAGGCATATGACCAAATCTTGATTGACCGAGACCGCCATACCAGGTATTAAAATAACAATCAAACTGAAATTTACTTTGATCATTCACTGCGGTATCTGACTCAAACGTCATTTTTAATTCAAGCAAGCAATGTTGAATTGCATAAATAGCAACATTAAGTGCATTATCATAAGTCATACTAAAAGCCTGGTTCTGTAAATTCTGCCAATGTATATGCTGATTAAAATTATTTATCCAGGAAGAAAATTCATTGACTGGCATGGGCTTTCCGAGTCCATATCCCTGGATATACTGACAACCTAGTTGCATCAACATCAAACCATGTTCAAGCGACTCAACACCTTCAGCAACCACTGGGCGATTTAATGCATCAGCAAGTCTAATCACTCCTTCAACAATATCAAATACTTCAGAATTATTGATCATATCCAATACAAAATCTCGATCAATTTTTAAAATACTAATAGGTAAACGATGAAAATAGGTTAAGGAAGAATAGCCAGTACCAAAATCATCTAAAGAAAAACTAACCCCCAATTCTTTACAGGCATTCATAATTTTCGATAAATGAACCGTATTATCAATCGAACCGGTTTCCAGCACTTCCAGTTCTAAATTATCCGGATTCAAATCAGGATATTGTGCAAGTACATTTTTCAGATACCCAGGGAAAGTATCCTGGTCAATATGTCTTGGACTGATATTGACACTAACAGGAATAATTAAGCCTTCTTTAATCCAACTTAAATGCTGCTCAATTGCCGTTTTTAGCACCCACTCATCTAAGGCAATTTCCAATGGGGTATTTTCAATATAGGGAAGAAACTTAAAAGGTGCTAAAATACCCTCCTTTGGATGATTCCATCGAACCAAAGCTTCCACACCAACTAATTGCATTGTTTCCAGACTGACTCTCGGCTGATAAAACAAAACTAACTGAGATTGTTCAATCGCCTTTTCAATATCTTTTAACATTTTGCGATGCTTACGTACTTTTTGATCCTCAATAGAATTATAAAGCTGATAGGTATTTTTACCATTTTCTTTGGCTCTATACATGGCCTGATCGGCATGTCGAAGCAAGCCATCAGGTACTGAATCATCCAGTGGATAAATCGTAATACCAATACTGGCAGAAACATGAACTCGCTGTCCTTGTAATTCGTAAGGCTCAGCAATTATTTGTAAAATTCTTTCCGCTATTTCTTCCGCCTTAAAAATATCATCAAGGTCGTTTAGGAGCAAAACAAATTCATCGCCACCAATTCTGGCAATGGTATCACTTTCTCTTGAAGTTTCAGTCAAACGATAAGCTAATAGCGTGAGCAGTAAATCACCGGCATCATGGCCATATTGATCATTAATCGGTTTAAATCCATCTAAATCGATATAACACAAGGCCATATAGGTATGATTGCGTTTTGCAGCAGAAATTCCCTGCTGCAGACGATCGGCAAACAGTTCACGATTGGGCAGGCCAGTCAAAACATCATTATAGGCCAGAAATTTGATTTTTTTCTCAATATGGATTTTTTCAATAAAATCATAGCTAATATCACCAATTTTATTAACAATTTCCACATCTGCCTGATTATAATCCGTGAGCTTATTACCCAGGCCGATCACCGCAACAATTTTATTTTCTCTAAAAATTGGTACCGTTAATTCTCGCAGAAGTTTTGTGTGTCCTTCGGGAAGACCTTTTTTATGGGGTAAAGACTCATAATCATTATGAATTACTGCTTTCTTTTCATCAATACAATCAGCCCAAATCCCTGCTTCGGATATCGGATAATGCAAACTATCTCCTTGTAGAAAGCACATTTCTTCGAAAGTTTTGCTGGACCAGGTTTGTAACGATACCGTTTCCTGATCATCTTCAACATAGTGAAAAAAACCTATCTGACTATTCGTTAGTAGTTCTGCATGATCCAGTGCCTTTTTTAACAGTTCTATTTCGTTATGCTTATAAACCAGTTCTGACAGTTCAACACGAAGTACGGCTAATTTTTCATTTAACTTTCGCTCGCAAATATTGCGGATAAAAGAAAAAAAGTAGCCTTCCTGTATATCAGAATAGCTGGAAGAAACTTCAACATTCCAGATAGTGCCATCTTTTTTTCGATGCGTGGTTTCAAATACAGCCCGTTTGATTTCTTTAATCTTCCGGATATTTCGTTTTACCGCTTCATTATCATCACAGGCATCCAATTCCCATACATATTTATTAAGTATTTCTTCCTGAGAAAAACCAGATTCATGACAATACGATTCATTAACTTCAATAATTTTCCCTTGCATATTAACCAGCCAGAAGCCATCACTGGTTGAATTAATGACTGCTTCATAACGCTGGTTTATTTCCTCAGTAGTAATTTCCTGCATATAACGCTCAGTAATATCATGACCAAGCCCAAGCACTCCAATCGGATTATGATTGTCATCTAAAATTACTGTTTTAATTGTTTCCAAAAGTATACGACGGCCATCTGCTGCATAGTTTATCCATTCATTATTTTTACATGGCCCATTACTTTGCAGTGCTTTTTTATCATGCTCTCTAAAAAAATCTGCCAGCTTTTCATCGACAAAGTCATAATCGGTTTTACCAACAATCTCTTGTTCAGATTTGCCAAAGAAAAGTTCAAACTCAGCATTACAAGCTAAATAAACGCCGTCAAGATCCTTCATCCAAATTAAGTCTGGTATATTGTGAATCAGGTTCTTTTGAAATGTCCGTTCAATTTCCAGCTGTTTAATTTGTACTTCTAGTTTTTTATCGTACATGGTTTATTTAATTTTGTTAGAAATCTATAAAACACCTAATCTATATTGTATTTATAGGCTATAA
>JADGAU010000201.1 GCA_015231865.1 Gammaproteobacteria bacterium
TCAGCACCAAATTTTTGAGCCATTTCTGTAAATTTTTTTAATTTCGGTAAATTTAACTCTTTTTCAAGCTTATCCATTTTCAGCTTAAATTTAAAATTTGCTTCTGGGTTATCCCCTTCAAAGAATTTACTATTATAATCAAGACAATTTTTAGCCAGTTTCTGTATTTTATTAACTTTATTTTTAGCAAAATTTAATTCTTTTAATACTGCCTTGTAATGATTAACCTTATACTCTGAGCTCTCATTTTTGTTTAGATACTCTTCTAATAAAGGTTTAATAGTAACTTTTTCATTTGGCACTTGAATATGATCAATTAAGATATGTTCCACATTATCAATCTTTACCGAATCTGGTGAAGGGTTTATTATTTTTCCACCCATAAATTTTTTTACAGCTTTTGCCTGCTCGGCAATGATTGGTACACCTTCATAATAGGCTGAGTTTGTTTCTGCTTTTTCGCCACTATTTGTTATTATAGTTTGACCAATACTATTAACATCTGGTCCTGCTTCATACTCTTTACTACCTTTTGCATGGGTATAACCTTCTGGGCTGTAACATAAATCAACCCCTAACAGAATTTGATCTTTAATACCCATTTGTATGCCTAGTAAAATGGCTGTATTAGTAACTGTTGGACCTATACCTCTCAGGTTTGGTTTATTTAGTTTTGATTCCCATGGGAAAACTTCAGATAAATAAAAATTAACGCCTAGCCAGTTTCCTAATAACTGAGGGTTAAGATGGTATTCATGAACTAAAATACTGTCATTTTCAAAGTTATAAATTTCTTTACTAACATCAAAATTTACTTTGAATGGATCAACCGAAACAAAAATATCGGGTTTAATATTGGTTTGCAGTAATCTTTTTGCAATTCTTGATACTGCAATAACAACATAGTGTTCCTGATTCTCTTCAATCCAGTCTATGTATTTATCAAGTGAAGGACCACCCGCTAATATCAAAGCTGATTTACCTTTGAAATACCCTTCTAAGACTACTGCCGGCGTATGATTTTCTGCTACATTTGCAAGCCCCGTCTCAATAAAGTTTTTATTTCCAAGTACAGATTGATTACCCCAATTGATATGATTTATTCTATCGTCAATTATTTGTCTTAAAAAAACATACTCATTGAGATAGTAGTATTGAGCAGCTAAAGAACGGACTGTAACAATCTTATTTAGAGTTGAATAAATACCTAAACCGATTTTCTCAGCTTGTTCTTCCCAGTTTTCTTCAGTACATACAAGAATTCTCTTTTGCTCTGATAAGTCGAATTCTTCTTGAATTTTCACTATAACTTCGGGAAATTCTATAAAGACATATGCACTACCTTTTTTTGAGGGACTCTCGATCAGCTTTTTTACCATTAAGCCAGAATCTGTACCAATCATGATATACATAGTATCTTCTTGATCAAATACCTTATCAAATTCTTTATTAAAAAGGGTTTTATAATCTATTTTTTCAAAATTATTACGATTAACAGAAAATAGGTATCTATCACCAAATTGATTTTCTATTAAAGAACCCAGTTGTAATTGTGGATCAAGTGTGATCATTTAATTTCCATAAGATATTATAATAAACTTATCTAAAGCACTATTAATGCCAATTGAGCAAGTATTTAAGTTTAAATATTTAAAACAGCTCTGACAGTCGTTACATATTAGTTTTATATTTCAAACTAATGTTAAACAACCACATTCCAACTCAATATTTACTGGTGAAATATGACGTTCTGTCTTTTCTTTTCGAACATGTAGAACAAGTAATGTCAAAGGATCAAAAACAATTACATCTTTTACGCCTTGAGACAGGTAAAATGGTGGACCAATTTCTAAGTCTTTTGCCTCATATCCTTTGCTGACTACTTCAATAATTGCCTCTGGAATCATTGTTAAAGCCTGGTCTTGTTCTTCTTCACTTGGCTCTCGACAGAAAATTGAAATATCAGGCCTTTTTAAACCATTAGGAAACTGAATATAGACATCCATCGCATGAACGCACTCACAGCGATCATTTTCTTTGTTTTTTTTAATACCTTGAATTATCCGTTCAATATGTTTTTGATGTCGGTAAAGAGGTTGTGCTTCCCAAATTGGCAACCCATTTACTATTTCCAGGCGAATGCCTAACTCACTGGCTTGAAGTAAAATTGGTGACAAACTCATAATATTAACTCCAAATTGAACTATTTTAGTCTGTTCGAAAAGACTGATTCGTATTTTTTAAATCATCAATGCTAATAATTTAATCATCTAAATTACCAAGTTTAATGGCTTTTAAAATTCCATATTTTCCAGAATTATAAAACCTGAAATGTAGAGTAAAACTATTTGCTATTATTTTTAAAATCTATATCAAAAAATATAACTTTCTATCTTTATCTCACTTCATTATATCATCGATTGGCTTACATTCATGTTTTATCAACTACAAAAATACTGCTTTGAAAGCATTCGACTATTTGCAATCACCTGATGCATATCAAGATAACGATACTGACCGCAACGGCCAATAAAAGTCATTTTCTTATTTTTTAATGATAAGGTTTCATATTGTTTGTAAATTTTCTGAGGTACATTATCAACAGTTTTTACCGGATAATAACGTTCATTATTATTATCTTCATAAGAACAAGGCTGTTCATAAGTTAATAAAATATCACTTTTATCAGTACCACAACCTGGATATAAACGCCAATCGGTAAAACGTGTAATTGCACTTATATCTGTAAAATTAACAGTTGGTACTTTTTGTCCAATTTTCTCTTGATTTTCATGTTGATATTTAATTGAACGATAAGGTAATTTGCCAAATTCATAATCGTAAAATTCATCTATCGCCATACTATTAAAAACATGGTTATATTGAGTTTCCATTGCCTTATCAAAATGCGTGTTTAATGAAATATGTATATCAGGATGATTTAATAAGTTTTCAAAGAGTTGAATATAACCCTGTTGTGGCATAGCCTGAAATTTGTCATTAAAATAACCTGTAGAATTATCATATCTGATAGGTAATCGTGCAACAATTGATGCAGGTAGTTGTTCTAAGTCCAAGTCCCACATCTTTTTAGTATATCGTGCAAAGAACAATTCAACCAATTCTTGTCCAAATATATTTTCTGATGCCGTACGTGCATTATCTACTTTTTTATGCTTTGTTTTTACTTTATCTAAAAATTCTCTCATTTGCTGTTCTTGAGTGAAATTTTTATTATATAAACGATTGATAGTTGTTATATTGATTGGTAAGGGGACATAACCAATACCATCTACTAGTGCTTCCACCTTGTGCTGATAGGGTATCCATTTAGTAAACCGTGAGAGATAATCCACGATACTCTGATCATTGGTATGAAAAATATGCGGTCCATATTGATGAATACGTAACTTTTTTCCCGTATCATAAGGATCATAGCAGTTTCCAGCTATATGGTTACGACTATCAATAATATCGATTTCATAGTTTCCATTATCAGCTAGTTCCCGAGCAATTACTGCACCTGCAAAACCGGCACCAACGACTAAAATTTTTTGTTTTTGCACGTTTTAAAAGTAAGTATCTAGTAGTTGTTTAGGGTTGTTTTTATTATTATAAATATCACGGTGTTTAATATCAAAAAACCATTGTCCATCACTTGATTGGTTGATATATTGTATAAATAGTTCATATTCCTTAGCTTTTAGAAAATAAAGAGCTGTAGCATATTGATAATGGTAAATTCCTGCTTTAATGATATTTTCTGCAACACCTAATTTTTCCGCTAATTCACATACGTTTAATTGATCTTTTAAAACCTGCTCTCTTCTTTTGTGTGAGCGTAGTGTTTGCGCTCCAAAACTATCTTTATGAATTCTGTATCGGCCAAGAGTTTCATTGATAAAATCAATAGAGCCTTGACCATAGATCAAATTTAACGCATGCCAAGAGTGATCGTGTAAAATTACATTTTTTTCACTGACTGCTTCAATCATGTGTTCATGCCTTCTAACCATGACGGTACTTGCATGCATAAAACAACCATATCGGATAACATGTTCAATCGTTGCTTTTTGTGTGATATATTTCCAATTGTAATAATCTTTACTATAGGTCCATAAGGTTTTATTTGTTTCACTATCAAATACATTTGATTCATGATAAACAATTGAACAGTCTTTATGTTTATCTAAATAGTCAGCTTGTTTTTGTAATTTTCCTGGCAGAGCAATATCATCACCATCAAGATAAGCAATATAATTTCCCTGCGAGAGCGATAATAGCTTTTTCATGGTTTTAGCCAAGCCTAAATTAACTTTATTTTTATAGATTTTAAGCTTGTCTTTATAAATATTTTGTAAATCAGTTAGAATTAGATATGAATCATCTGTAGAGGCATCATCAATAGCAAGGACTTCATAATCGAAACTGGTATCTTGTTCAACTAGACCTACAATACAGTCTCTAATATAGTTTTCAAGATTATAAACTGGAACAATTACGCTAACCTTAATTTGATTCAAAGTTACTATACTCTCTACATAAAAATAAAATAATCATACTATT
>JADGAU010000202.1 GCA_015231865.1 Gammaproteobacteria bacterium
TTTCATCATCAGGCTGTAATACAGCAATGGTATCGAGAAAAAATGCTGTCGCACGAGATTCCAAACCATCATAGGCATTGAAAAACTCATCTTCAGTAACGTTGTCAGAATTTTCAAAGAGTGCAGCCACCCCGGAAATCGGACCATAACTTTCTTCAAGCCAGCCCAAAAAAGTGCCTGATAACCATTGTGCAGCCTGCTTGGCATCCGCTTCCCAATTTGTTATTGCTCTTTGTCGAAAGGAGTCACTTAATAATAAAGTGCCTCCCAACCCCAAAAGCAGGATCACAGACGGAATTAGCCAGCGCCAGCGATTAACCTGATGAGAGTCGTATTCTTTTTTCATTTCTGGGTGACCCAGTCATCTACACTAAATACGGGCCGAAAACCTCTGGGCGGTATAGAAGTGGTTTGATCAAATTCTTTAATATTTTTTCTGTCAACCACCTCAACTTTAGGTCCTATATGTTTAAGATAGGGCTTAGCTTCTAATATCTTGATGATTTGGTTGATAGCTAAACGAGCCTGAATACCTTGTTTATCAGTAGGTGCCGCTATAATTTGACCTCTTCGAATCCCCCTGTGTACACCGGGCCCATAATAATAGGATATTACCTTGATAGATTTTTTTAAACCGCGTTTAGTCAGAATGTCAACGGCGGCTTCTGCGCTTACCGTACTTCCAATCACATAATCGATATTTGTATGCTGCTCCAAAGCCTCTTTAATTAACTGTTCCTGAACCGCTCGGCCGGTATCTCCCCAGGAAGTTTTTAGAATATTAATCTGACTATCTTTGAGTGCATCCTTAAAGCCAGTATCCCCAGCTAAAGACCAACCAGGTCCCTTGGGTCCGGGTAACCAGATAACATTGATTTTCTTTCCACTAGAGTTTGCAGTTATTTGTTTCAGATAATTTCCGGTTTGGTAACCATTATCCCAATAAGAGCCAGCAGTACGGGCAGTAAGATTTTTTGCCGATATCCAGTTAATCAGATCAACGACCGGTTTTCCTTCTGCAATAATCTGTTCAACCTGTTCATTAATACCATTTGTTGTGATACCACTGACAATCAGTCCATCAGCACCAGTATTCATACATTCTTGTATTTGCTGCTTTTGTATTTCCAGCTTATCATAGCCTCCGGCTTCATTCAGGCGCAGGCGTACGCCAAGTCGTTTTGCCTCATCGACCAAAGCAAAGTTAACCGCCAGCCAATAGGCATCTTTTAAATGAGGAATGGAAACACAAATTTTCCAGGGTTTTGCCGCTTTATTTACGGCGGAGTAATTTTCAGTATGTCGTTTCATTTGCGTATTGAACGGTGGATCCCAGACATCAATTTGCAGTGGAAACCAGTTTGTAGCAGAAGAGCTAAAACTTATTAAAGTTAAAGCTAATGCGATTAATATTTTACTAAAAGTCATCGGGTTTTCCTCAGTTTTTACATGAATTATGGGCTGTGTAAATAAACTTTACTCCAGCTTTTGCAGAAATTCCAGCCCCAAATCAAAGTCATAGTCTTCAACGGCATCGATAAGTTGTTTCAGAATTTTCGGATCAAGGAGAGCACCAGCAATACCTTCCAGTTCACTAATCACATCAACAACATCACCATCGGACATTTCCAGCATCTCATGAGCTTGTGATAATAATTTCGTTACTTGTTCAGGGTTAGCGGGTTTGCTTGTGTTTGGTTTTTTCTGAACTGTAATTTTGCTTAATGCAGATAGCCCATCTAAAACAATCGTCAAATGAGAAAGCACTTTTTGCAAAACTTCTTCTATCTCAGGACTATCAATCTTATTTTCACATAATTGTTCTAATTCGGCGGCAGCCTGCTGTACTGATTTGGCACCAATATTTCCAGATAAGCCTTTAAGACTATGTGCTAATCGTGTTTGTAACTCTTGTTCTTTATTTTCTCTGGCAGCTTTAAATTCTTGCTCAAAATTACTTTGTTCTTGTTTATATTTAAGCAGCAATTTAAGATATAAATTTTTATCATTTTGGGTTATTTCCAGTCCTGCATTTTTCTCGATTCCGGGCAGGTTTGGCAAATCGATTATTGACTCCTCAGTTTGTTCAGTGTGTTCAATAACAGATTCTGGATTACTCGCTACTATCCATTTATTCATGGTATTTAGCATGTCTTTAATATTGATGGGTTTGGAAATATGATCATCCATACCAGCAGCTAAGACTTTATCTTTATCGCCAGCCATAGCATTAGCTGTCATGGCGATAATAGGTAAATCTTGTAAGTCTGGTTGCAACCGAATTTGCCGAGTCGCTTCATAACCATCCATAACAGGCATTTGGCAATCCATCAATACGCCATCAAAGCTCTCCTTTGCAAGGATAGCGAGAGCTTCCTGACCATTATTAGCAACCGTGATCTGAATTTTATTTCGCTTCAAAAGTTCTTTAGCTAATTCCTGATTCATTTCATTATCTTCTACCAATAAAATATTTGCACCATGAAGTTTTTGAATAGCTATATCTTGTATTAGTTTAATATCATCAGTTGTATTTTTAGTTCTGGCAGAGTGCTTCATTTGCATTTCAAAATTAGCGCTAAAATAAAAGATACTGCCTTTATTTATTTTACTTTCTACCCAAATTTCACCACCCATTAATTGGCTCAGTTTTTTACAGATAGCCAGACCTAGCCCTGTGCCTCCATATTTACGGGTTGTTGATGTATCGGCCTGAGAAAAGGATTGAAATAATTTTTGCTGTTGCTTGCTAGTCATCCCTATACCATTATCTTGTACAGAAAAAATTAATTGTATCTGGTTTTGGGTTTGTTCTTTTAATGTGACTTTGACTATAATCTTTCCGCCGGACTCTGTAAACTTAACGGCATTATTGCCTAGATTAAGAAGAATTTGACCTAAACGTAACGGGTCGCCAATTAAAGCGGTATTAATACCTTCATCAATAGCAAGGTTTAGCTCAACACCTTTTCTTTCGGCATTCAGGCCTACTAGGTTAAGTAAATTATCCATCACATCTTCAAGATAAAAGTCTATTTTTTCGATATCCAGTTTGCCAGCTTCGATTTTAGAGAAATCGAGAATATCATTAATAATACCCAGTAAGGATTCAGCAGAGCGGTGCACTTTTTCTATATAATTATGTTGCTCTTTATTCAGGTTACTTTCCAGAGCCAAATATGACATGCCAATAATGGCATTCATTGGGGTACGAATTTCGTGCGACATATTAGCCAGGAAGTCTGATTTTGATCGAGTGGCTTCTTCGGCAATATCCCTGGCAAGCTCCATTTCCTTTTGTTGCTCCACTAATAATTCAAGAGTTAATTTGGTATCTGTGATATCAATTAAATTGCCGTTAATCACTATTTCTTCTGGTTTATCAGTTTCTTGGAACAAGATAACATCGTGTTCTATTATATGAACAGTATCAATGGATGCTTCCATATGTATCCATTTAATTTGATTTTTAATTTTTACCCTATAATCACATGATAAACTTTCCATTGTTTTGATAGACTGAGTAATACTATCAAGCACGTGATTTCGATCATCAATAAAAATTGAATTTATAAAGGTATTAAAGTCATTAAGTACATCTTGGACCTCAATATCTTGTAACACTTTAATTCCTTCACTAATATATTTAACAATAAACTTTTCCCATTCATTTTCCCGGGATGCCTGAATTTGATAAACCACACCTGGAATATTGTTAGTGATATCAATTAATTGTTGTTTGGCATGGTTGGCAATGGCTTCTGATTGCTGACGACTGGTCACTTCATTAATTAAATTATGTTTGGCTATTAGCTGCTCTGTTATATCATTAAAAGTCACTACTGAGCCGGTTATTTCACCATTTTGAACGATTGGACTGGCTTTATATTCAACCGGAAAACTTGAGCCATCTTTTCGCCATAAGATTTCATCATTAATATGACTGGTTTTGCCTTGACTAAAGGCGTGAAACATAGGGCATTGTTGAACAGGGTAATGACTGCCATCAGCTTTGGTGTGATGAATAATGGGGTGAATCTTTTGTCCTAAAAGCTCTTTCCGGGTAAATTGCAGCATTTCTAAAGCAGCCGGATTAATAAAATTAACCAGGCCATCAGAATCAACACCAAACACACCCTCGCCAATGAACGTCAGTAGTAAGCGGTTTTGTTCTTCGGCCTTACTTTTAGCATTAACCAAAGCAGTTAATTTTCTATTCCAGATTATAAAACCAATGATTAATATAATTAATACCAAAGCAACTTTAATAACTAGAGAATAGTCGTTTTCATATTCGACTTTAAGCCGAGTCCATTTATCATAAATATCTGAAACTTCTTTTTCAGTTAAAGCATCAATAGATTTATTAAAAATAGAGATAACTTCAGGTGGCCAGTCATTTCGAATGGCGATTTTTAGTTTAAGTTGATATTGTGTTTGATACGCAAGCTTTAGATCTTTGTAGGTAGCTTGGCTAGTGAAATATTTTGCAGTTACCT
>JADGAU010000203.1 GCA_015231865.1 Gammaproteobacteria bacterium
AATATTTGGATGAAGCGATAAAAGAAAAAAAAACAAACCTCATTGAAATCAGTAATGATATACTTCCACGCCTGATGGGCAAAATATTTACTTACCATAATTCAAACTGCCATATTGATATTGGTACATTAGAAAGCTACCATCTTGCTTGTGCTTATGCAAAAGAAAATAGGTTATAGGTTATGGGAAAAATTAAGCAATTTGTACAAACCTATATTAACCAGTTAACAGACTTATTATCACAAATTGAACCTAATTTAATAGAACAACTTATCAATTTGCTGGAATCAACAAAGGCTAATGAGGGTCGAGTCTATATACTGGGTAATGGTGGTAGTGCAGCAACAGCATCACACATGGTCAATGATTTGGGTGCTGGACTTAGAAGAAGAAATATTATCAATTTTGATATTACCAGTTTAGCAGATAACACCCCTGTTTGTTCAGCTATTTCTAATGATGTTGGTTATGAAAATATTTTTTACCTTCAGTTAAAGGGACTGCTTAAACCCCAAGATTTAATTATTGCTATTTCTTGTAGTGGTAACTCTCCTAATATTGTCAAGGCTGTCAAATATGCTAATAAAATCAATGCAAAAATTATTGGTTGTACTGGTTTTAACGGTGGTTATCTGAAAAATAATTGTGATATTAATTTTCATATAGACGCACCTGATGAAGAATATGGATTGGTTGAAGATATGCATATGATTCTAGATCACATTATCTATTCATATTATATTCAGCAGGGCAAAGAAAAAGGAATTATTTATGATTAAAGCATTAGTAACAGGTGGAGCAGGTTTTATTGGTAGTCATATTGTTGACCTGTTATTGGAAATGGGATTAAAAGTTATCGTATTAGATAACTTTTCAACCGGTCGCCCTGAAAATCTTAGTCATCAGCAACACCAAAATGACTTATCATTACATCAGGTTGATATTGACGATTATAAAAAAATGGAACCTTTTTTTCGGGGCGTGGACTGGGTTTTCCATATGGCAGCCTTAGCAGATATAGTCCCGTCAATTCAACAACCTTTTCCCTACCATCAATCCAATGTTGATGGAACTATGTGTGTTTTGGAGGCTTCAAGAAAACACAAGATTAAAAGATTAATCTATGCTGGCTCATCTTCTTGTTATGGTATTCCAGATAAATACCCAACATCGGAAAGTGCTGAAATAAGACCACAATACCCTTATGCATTTGCAAAAAATATTGGTGAGCAATATGTAATGCACTGGGGACAAGTCTATAACTTGCCCGTTTTATCCTTACGTATGTTTAATGTTTATGGAACACGTTCACGGACATCTGGTACCTATGGTGCTGTGTTTGGTGTATTTCTTGCTCAAAAACTTGCAGGAAAACCCTATACTGTTGTTGGTGATGGTACTCAAACCCGTGACTTCACCTATGTGACAGATGTTGCTGCGGCATATATTAAAGCAGCTCAATCAGATTTACAGCAAGATATTATAAATATTGGCAGTGGCGGGACTTATAGCATTAATCGACTGGTTGAATTACTGGAAGGTGAGGTAATCTATGTGCCTAAACGCCCTGGTGAGCCGGATTGTACCTTTGCCGATATGACTAAAGCCCGACAATTGCTCAACTGGGAGCCAGAGGTGAGTCTGGAAGAAGGTGTTGGCAAAATTCTGGAAAATATTGATTATTGGAAAGAAGCCCCTGTTTGGGATGTCAACTCAATCGATGAAGCAACCAAAGACTGGTTCAAATATCTGAGTGACTAATTGATGAGCCCGTCAAAAAAAATTATTTCTTCCCTTAATGAAATAATACATTTATCTAAACAGTTAGAACCTATTAAAATAGTGTTATGCAGCGGCCACTTTAATCTGATTCACCCAGGCCATATGCGCTTCTTGCAGTATGCAAAATCATTGGCTTCCAAACTCTGTATTGCTGTCTACAGTGATAAATATCTTCAACAAAAAGATACCCAATGGCAGCCATTCCCACAAATGGAAAGAGCAAATGGTATTGCTTCATTATCTGATGTCAACCATGTCATTATCCTGGATGACGTAGACCTACCTGAACTATTTCAACTATTAAAGCCCAATTTTTATGTCATGGGACATGAGTTTGAAAGCCAACAGGAACCCGATGTACAACAATGGATAAAAAGTGCTAAAGCAGTACAGACAAAAGTTGTATTTCATTCTGGCAGTGTTCATTATGCATCCAGTAATTTTCTGGATGAAAACTTTAATTCCCCCTGTAGCCGGAATATGGAAGATTATAAACACTCCTGCAATCGGCAAAATATTGCGCTGAATCAACTATCAGAAAATATTAAACAATTTAATAATACAAAAATGCTAGTTATTGGTGACACCATTGTTGATCAATTTATTGCCTGCGATCCCATTGGTATGAGTTCAGAAGCACCAGTACTGGCATTAAAAGAAATCCATAGTAAACAATTTATCGGTGGCGCAGCTATTGTGGCCTGTCATCTTAAATCGCTTGGAGCAGAAAGCCACTTTATCTCTGTGACCGGTAATGATGAACCCGCAGATTTTGTACAACAGGAATTAACTGATAAAGGTATCATCCATCATTTCTATATTTCTGATGAACGACCAACGACATTTAAAATTCGCTACATGGTAGAGAGTCAAAAAATGTTACGTATCAGCCGTCTGGAAGAAAAAGATATTCCTCGTGAACTAGAAGATAAAATTATTAGTCAGTTACAGGCAAAAATTCCAGACATGGATGGCATTATTGTCAGTGACTTTGTCTACGGGGTTATTACTGAACGCATATTAAACACTATTAGAAAACAGGCGAGTAAACATAAGGTTAAAATTTTTGGAGATTTACAATGCAGCAGCCAAACTGGTAGCTTACTGAAATTTATAGATTTTACTTTATTAACCCCAACTGAAAGAGAAACTCGGATTTCCTTATCAGACAAAGATAATGGTCTGGAAAAATTAGCTATGGATCTGCTTAACAAAACCCGTGCAGATAATTTGCTCATTACCTTAGGCTCTGAGGGGTTTATTGCCTATCATCTAAATAAACAAGGAAAAATTCAATCCGAGCACTTTCCTGCACTGGCCAATAATCCAATTGATGTCGCAGGAGCAGGTGATGCTGTACTCTCGGTAATGAGCCTGGCATTATCATCAGGATTGAGCTTAATGGAAGCTTCTGCTATTGCTGGCTGCGCGGCCTCAATTGCTGTAAGCAGAGTTGGAAACACACCGATTCAATATGAAGAGCTTATTCAATTTATGAATCAAATTAATTAAACCGGAACCCCTATGTCAGGAAATTATCTTATCGATGGTCATAAACTTCATTTTCATCCACAGCGAGTAGCCCAACTGCTTGATGCAGAAAATGATATTTCTAAATTACAGACAATCTATCCTATTTATGTTGAAATTTCACCAGTTGGAGCCTGTAACCATCGTTGTAAATTTTGTGCTGTTGATTATATTGGTTATCAGACAGCCAACAAACTTGACACCGAAACCATTAAAACAGTTATCTCTGAAATGGCTCAAAAAGGAGTCAAAAGTATTATGTTTGCAGGAGAAGGAGAACCCTTACTGCATAAAAAAATTGGTGAAATTGTTCAACATACCAAAAGCTCGGGTATTGATGCCTCTTTTACCACCAATGCGGTGCCAATGAACGATAAATTTATTGAACAGGCAATCCCCTACACTTCCTGGATTAAAGCATCTGTTAATGCCGGAACAGAAGAATCCTATGCACAGATTCATGCGACTCAGGCTCGTGATTTTAAAATTGTAATTAATAACTTGAAACGAGCAGTTGAATTCAGAAATAAACATCAGCATGAATGTGTGATCGGCTTACAAGCTGTATTATTACCTGACAATAAGAACGATATGCTCACTTTAGCCAAAATTGCACGGGATGAAATCGGTGCTGATTATCTGGTGATTAAACCCTATTCACAGGAACCTGCCAGTATCACTACTGAATACAAAGACATATCCTATGAAAGTGATTTTAATGAATCACTGAAAGAACAATTACAGCAATTAAATACCGACAAATTCAAGGTTAATTATCGCTCCGAAACCATGGCTCTTTATCATGAAAAACAGGAAAACCGCTACTCCACTTGCTATTCAACACCTATTCTAATGTCATATATTATGGCCAATGGTTCTGTCTATGGTTGTAAGGATCATTTATTTGATGAAAAATTTAAATATGGCAATATCAACGAGACAGCCTTCTCAACTATCTGGGAAGGAGAAAAACGTCAACAAAATCTACACTATGTTCTTAATGATCTGGATGTGAATAAATGTCGTGTCAATTGTCGCCTGGATAAGGTCAATCGTTTTCTTTTTGACCTTAAAAAAGATAAAATTCAACACGTTAACTTTATCTAAATTATGATCATTGGTATTGATTTTGATAATACAATTATCAATTACGAAACCTTATTT
>JADGAU010000204.1 GCA_015231865.1 Gammaproteobacteria bacterium
ACATTTCGATATAAGTTTGTTCTGATGTATTGCCAGAGTGTAGAATTCTTGGATTTTGACCAACGACTTCAGCAAAACTATAACCCGTATTTTTAGTAAAAGCATCATTGACATATTCAATTTCAGCCTCTAAATTCGTAATCACTATACTTTCAGGGCTTTGCTCCACAATTTGAGCCAGGCGATTTACTTTTTCCAGGGTCTGCTTACGCATTATTAACTGCGCCAAACTCAAGCTCACATTTTCAAGAAATTGTACTTCATTGCTACTTTCTTGATGCCCAGGCTCTAAATATAAAACCATCACACCAAGAAGCTCATTATTAGAGACAATTGGCACAATATAATGGCCATGATCATCAATACCCTGATAACGAATTTCATGATCATCATCGACACAGGATTGATATAATATCTTTTTACTATTAGCAACACGTCCACATAAGCATTGCCCAAATTTCACTTGTTGACATTGCCGAACTAATTCATCGCTTAGATTTTTCTGAACGGTTAGATGAAGTTCATTGTTTTTAACTAGAAAGATCCCACCCTGTTGACTGAGTTTAAAAAAGCTAACGGTAAGAATTTTGTCCAGCACATGTGCCAGTATTTTTTCCAAATCATTATCATTAAGAGAAATATCCATTATTTGTTTTAATACGCGCTGAGTATCACTATGTTCGATCAACCAGCTACGATAAAGATTTTGAATTAACACAAAGTCTTTAACTTTACGATAGGCCAAAATAATTCCGAGCCAACCAACCATCATTAATAAACTAAAGCTAATGATGGTTGTCAGATTTTCTTGATGCATTGAAAACATAAATGGTTCAGCAGGCAAAGAAACGCTGATCCCCCCTCTGACGTCACCAACTTTGTACCCCTGTGTTTCATGACAGCTCAAACATGGCTGTGTTACCCTAAGTAATTGTATATAACGAAAATATTCTTTACCCAAGAATTGCGTTTTTTGGAAAAACTCAATTTCTCCCTGCTTAAGCTTTAATAAGGCATTTTTTTCCCAATCATCGGCTTTATTTTCGGGCCGTTCCGGTTTTAAGCTGGTAATATGGGCTTTAAAATTATATAGCTCATCGCCCAATTGATGAGCCTGTCTGGTCATATAAGCAGGATTGATTAAGGTTAAAGTCTGACCATCAGTCGTTGTTACATCTCTTCGCTTAATATTTTTAAGATAAGGGTTTGGCGGAGTTTTGTCTGAAACCGGCACATAGACACCGCCATGACTTGCTGACCAGTGACGATAAATAACATCTTTGGTAAATAGTGAACGGGCCTGATTACGGGCAATATCATAAGTTTTATTATAAGTTTGATAAAGACTCCAGAAGATCAGAGCCAAAATTAAGATAAGCCAGATAATGGCGTTAATAATTGCGATACGTTTTAATGAACGTATTGAATAAAACCAGACATTTGATGAATTCTTATTGAATTCATTAACTAACATTTCATCCAAAGGATCCGGTTTATTATATTGATTCATTTTGAAATTGTTTTAATATTAATAAGGCATCAGGAAAATCAAAATTAGTCAGTTTATTTTCAAGCGATTGAGTCAATAATTCATTGATGGATAATAAGATATCTTTATTTTCAATAAAATAATCTTCCGCCTGTGGATCGCTTAACTCAAGATACTGCTGTAATCGCTGAAAGACAGTGTCGGTTAATTCTTTTGAAACAGCAACTTCTACAGCCTTTATAGATTTATTATTACCTTTAAAACTGACTAAATCTTTATTCAATTGCTTAATTTGTTCAAATAGCTGGTGTAATAATTCATTTCCCTGCTGTATTTCTACTCCTGATTTAAGCTGTGATTCTAATTCATCAGCCTGCAAAGATATTGAATACAAGCCCAGGGTGGCAGAGGCACCTTTAATCGTATGAAGCATACTAGAAATTACTTTAAATTCTTTTAGTATAATTTTGTTTTTTATATCTTTTACTGTATCAATGTGTCGTTCTGAAAACTGTAATAATAAGCGTATATAGCTAGCCATATCATTATTTAAACGCTTTAAACCTTCGGTAATTTTAATCCCTTTAATTTGTGATAATAATTGGTAATTTTTCTTCCACTCAGCTAGTAGATTTATACCATTATCTTTTTGTTGTAATGGTTTTACATGACTTTTTTCCGCATCCAAATCATTCTCTTTGGGTTCATTGAACTGTTGAGAATCTATATTTTTAACCTTACTCTTACTTAGCTTTGCTTGAGCACCAGAAAATAGCCATTTGACCAAAGTATTGTATAAGGTAATAGGTTCTACTGGTTTAACAACAAAGTCATTCATTCCTGCATCAAGGCATTTATTTCTATCCTCACTAAAAGCATTTGCTGTCATAGCAATAATTGGTAGTTCATCCTGTTTTTTAACTTGTCTAATTTTACGGCTTGCCTGCAGTCCATCCATCAACGGCATTTGCATATCCATTAAGATCAAATCATATTTTTTTTGTTCAAACATGTTAACTGCTTGCTGGCCATTAACGGCAAGGTCAACAGCTAAGCCGGCCTTTTTAAGTAAGCCAATTGATACTTCCTGATTGATAGGATCGTCTTCTGCTAAAAGCAGATAACATTGCTGACAATTTTGAATCAGAATTTCTTTAGCATTATCAACTTGCTGCTCAATATCATCAGGCATAGTTTCTATTGTATCTGACTTATTAAAGGTAATAGTAAACCAAAAACGACTGCCTTCACCTGGTTTACTGCTAACCCCCATTTCACCATCCATTTTATCAATTAATAAACGTGTCACTGCCAGGCCTAAGCCTGTACCTCCATATTTTCTTGTTGTGGAAGTATCCGCTTGTTGGAATGGCTGAAATATTTTTTGTTGTTGATCCGAGCTAATACCAATACCGGTATCAATAACTTCAAATAATAATTGAACATTCTGACTTGATGACCATTTTTCCTGACAGGTTAAGGTCACAGAGCCAGACTCGGTAAACTTAACCGCATTACCCAATAAATTAATTAAGGCCTGAGTCAGACGTGTCTTATCACCAATAACCGATTGCGGAAGATCATGCCAATTAGAAATTAACTGAAGAGCTTTTTGACTGGCTAAGTCCACTTGTATACTGATCACATTTTTTAATACTTCATCAATATTTAAGGGTTTATGTTCAAGCTCAATTTTTCCTGCTTCAATCTTCGATAGGTCTAAAATATCATTAATTAAATTTAATAAATGATTGCCGGAAGTCATAATATGATTTAAACGCTCTTTTTGCTCACTAGAGGGAGTTTCCATTAGCAATAAGTGAGTTAAACCAATAATGGCATTTAGAGGGGTTCTTATCTCGTGACTCATATTGGCAAGGAATTTACTTTTAGCATTTGCAGAAATTTCCGCCTGATGCATCATATCCATCAAATCATGAGTTCGCTGTTCTACCAATTCTTCTAATTTGTTTTTATAAAGATCTAATTCCTTAACAGTTTGTTCAAGTCGTTCATTTGACATTAATAATTCACGAGTTCGTTCCTCAACCTGAAATTCCAATGTTTGATTAAATTTCTTGATTTCTCTTTCGGCTTGTTTTCTCTCGGTAATATCCCGGATAGTGCCAATTGTTCCAAGAAATTCGTGTCTATCTTCCTGTTCGTAATAACCAACGCTATTTGCTTCAAATAAAAGACTGTCACTATTTTCATCTTTTAGTTGATAGCTATCACCCTTATTTAAGGTAACTTCCAGTTCTCTTGATATTCTTTCTGCGTTGCGGCGCTCATCGAACAATAAAGGTGCATTCATTTTACCCACAGTTTGACCATCATACATTGGCAAGACTTTTTCTCGACTATATTTTTCTACCGATTCTGGACTTAATAATTTAGAAAAATGTTCGCCAATAAGATCATCCGGATTCCAGCCATAACTTTTGATCGAATCATTGATATAGGTAAATATACCTGATGGATCAATTCTGTAGATAACATCCGGAATCAGACTAACGATAGAACGAAATCGTTCTTCACTTAAACTCAATTCTAATCGTGAACGTTTAATATCATCAAATTGTTGTTCCAGATTAAGATAACTTTCCTTCAATTTTAATTGTGTCTCCATCAGATCACGATTTTGCTGAATGGCATTCTCATAGGTAGACACAAACATTCTTAAAAATTGTTCCGTATTACTATTTATTTCTAAATGCTTACCTTCATAATCAATGGCTCCGGTGATATGGTTTTCTGAAACTTGCGGAGATATTGGTCTGGATAAATTTTCACTGACTTTTTTAAATAAATAATCATCCGTAAATGGTTTAACGATATAATCATCTGCACCAACATTAGTAGCTTCAAAAACAGTTTG
>JADGAU010000205.1 GCA_015231865.1 Gammaproteobacteria bacterium
AGTCTATCAGAATTAATTCATTTAAATAGGGTTGAACAAAAGCTGCTGAGTTTTATGGTCATTATGGAAGACCATAAATCATTATCTGATTGCCTGGATGAATTAGGTGAAATGAATTTTCAGAAGACTTGTTCTTATCTTGCCTTAATACTTAATGTTAAGGAGCAAGAGGTTGTCAGTGCTTTTTCAAGAAAGGGTATTTTTTATAAAGCGGGCATTACTCAGAAACCTCGTTTTAATGGTGCTAATCATTTAAATGAAATAAATAATCGAATTGAACTCTTAGAGGGCCTTAGTCAAATATTACTACAAGAACATGATAGTGATATTTTTCAGGCGATGAAACCTTACTTTATAAAATCTACTGTAGCTGAGCTTAAGCTAACGGATTTTCCTTATCTGCATGAAGATACATTTAATATTAAGACTTATTTAACTAATCTTAAAGAAGGTGTCACCGGGGTCAATATTATGGTTTATTCACCGCCAGGTTTAGGTAAAACCCAATGGGTTAAAGCAATCATTGAGAGTTTACAATGGCAATTATTTGAAGTGACTACCGAAGATGAAGAGGGTGAAGCGCAAGAAAACAGACTGAATTCTTATCGATTAAGTCAGGAAGTTCTTAAAGGTAGCAAAGGAAAAACAGCGATTTTAGTTGATGAAGCTGAAGATATTTTTCCAGCCAGTGAATTTGATTTTTTTGGCATACTGATGGGACAGAAGAACTCAGGATCGGGCATTGGTAAAGGTTGGATGAATAAGATTCTGGAAGAAAATCCTGTTCCAACTTTTTGGATAACCAATAAAATTAATCAAATCGATCCGGCTTATATGAGACGCTTTGATTATGTCATTGAGCTACCCAGGCCTCCTAGAAATATTCGTGAAACGATGATTCGAAGCTACCTGGATGGTGTTCAAAATATTAGTCAATCACTAATTTTACAAGTTGCTGATCACAAAGAGATTACACCTGCTCATATTGCGACGGTTGCCAAAGTCATTAAAGGTATTTCCCTGGGTTTTGAGAAAGATAAACTTGATATTAATAAATCTATTATTCATCTATTTAATAATATTTTAAATGCTCAGGAAAGTGCTCAATTAAGTCTGAGAGATGATAAATACGATACCCCTTATGAACTATCATTTTTAAATACGGATATTAATATTGAACGATTAGTTCAGGGAGTTAAAAAATCAAAACAGGGGCGTTTTTGTCTCTGGGGACAGCCGGGTACGGGGAAAACAGCTTTTGCTCAGCATTTAGGTGATGTCTTAGCAATTGAAGTCATTACTAAACGAGCTTCTGATTTACTTGAACCCTATGTGGGCATGACCGAAAAAAATATTGCTAAAGCATTTAAAGAAGCCAGGCAAAGTGGCGCAATCTTACAAATTGATGAGGCAGATAGTTTTTTATCAAATCGTCAACAGGCACATCGTAGCTGGGAAGTGACTCAGGTGAATGAGATGTTAACACAAATTGAAAATTTTGACGGTATTGTCATTATGTCCACTAATTTGGTGGAAAATTTAGACGATGCCAGTATTCGTCGTTTTGATATGAAAATCCATTTTGATTATATGAGCGATAAACAAATTTGGGCAATGTATAGTCGAATATTACAAATCCATGGCGTTGTCTTAGATGAAGCACAGCAAATTGATTTGTGGCAGGAAATAAAACCATTAACACGGACAACACCAGGTGATTTTTCGACCTGTTTAAGAAAGGCTAGAGTGAGTGGGCAATCGATTACGGCAGAGTCTTTATTAAATAATCTTAAAACAGAACTAAAATTTAAAAATAAATTTCAGCAAGATAATGTAACGCTTCGTCTGGCATCATAATTAATTGGAGGAATTAAAAATGACATGGGAACTAATTAAATCAGCATCCAGTAAAAGTGCCAGGCTTTATCGTATGAATGTTCCAAATGGATGGTTACTCAGAAGCGCTTCAACGGCGATTAAAAAAATTCATCGTCTTGAAGCACAAAATGTTTCTACTTCGGAAACCTTATTATTTATTTTGGATAATGAACATACCTGGTGTCTTGATGAGACAACGACCTGGGAAACCCTAAAATTCAACTATAAAGATTTTTTTGGCGCATTAATTGATACAACTAGTCGCCTTAAAGTACCTAATGGCTGGGTTGTTAAAACGCATTCTGGTAATAAAGCACGTTCGACGATTGGATCAACAGTTTCTGAAGCAATGACTTTTGTTCCAGATCCGAAGCATGTATGGTTTATAGAGGAGGTAGTTTAATCAAATGTTAAAACTATTACATATCAGTGATTTACACAATCATAAACCTTATTTTGATTGGATCTTAAATCAGTCAGGCAATTATGATGCTTTATGTATTACTGGTGATTTTATCGGTGCAACTGAGTTAATAACAGTATTTGAACCATTGGAGCAGCAAATTGAATTTGTTACAAGCTGGTTGGAAGCTCTAACTAAACCAACATTTATATGTTCAGGAAATCATGATGATGACATTGATAATAGAGCCTTAATTTTAGAAGATGATGAGTTCAATTTTGACTCTAGTATTGATGACCATGCTGATGATAATTGGTATGTTGATGATATTTTGTCAGAACCATCAGAGACCTGGTTAACAAAAATTAATAATCCCTATGTTTTTTCAGACAATCAAATCCATAAATTACAGGGGATAAAGTTTGGTATGGTGCCCTATGCCTATGAAGGTTCATTATCACGATTTTATGATTGTGATGTGTTATTGCATCATGAACCACCGGCTAAAACAGAGACATCTTGTGATAAAAATGGAGATTGGGGAAACCAGGATTTAAAAATAGTGTTAGCTAATAAAATTATTCAACCAAAAATAGTTCTGAGCGGGCATGTCCACAAGCCTAAAAAACGTCAAACTAAAATTCACCAAACGACTATTTACAACCCTGGAACAGACTTTAAGAGACAGATACCGTTGCATCATCTGATTTGTGTTTAGTTTTTGCGGTAAGTTTTTATTGTATTTTTTAATTTATCAAATCAGCAGTATATGCTATCAAAATAAGTAGACAACTACAGTTAACTTTACATGAGTTAACTTTACATGGTGGTAGATTTGCAAGCAGACATTAAAGCTAAATTATCTGAAAGTAAATTTCGTTCAATTTTATTATTCGTCAGTATTAAATAGAAAGCATGTATTTCTTTATCTAGAGACTATTGATATCAGTCGTTTCTATTCGCTCTTTAACAATTTTATTTTACTTATCTGGATAAATTATATCTTTTCCAGGTTCATTTATATGCCTATTTTTATAATATTTTAACGATATAAGGAGAAATTATGTTAATTACAATTATTGTTTTATTCGTATTATTTCTGTTAATTAAGTTATATCAATTAAAACAGAAAGTCAGAAAAAATCATGTAAGAAAACCTTCTACCAGTCAAATTGTTGTAAGAAGTTATTGTTTAGATAAAAAATATCAAACACCACAAAATGAAAGTGCGGTCGATGAATTAGTACAAGCTTGTTCTGTTTATAAGCCACAATCAAAAGCAATAAAAAAGACCAGGCCTGAAGAGGTTGTTTTATCGTTATTGTTCTGTATTGATGCTTATAACAAAGAATTTGTTAGCAAGATAGAATTAGAAGAAACGGTTTATGTAAGCATGAAACACTATAAACAATTATTACTACCGCTTCAGGATAGTATTGAATCGTTTTTAAGAAGTTATATTTCAGTTCGTGCATTAGCTAGTTCAATAATAAATTTTTATGCGAATTATTTACCCGAGAACATTCAATCTAGTTTAGAGCTATATCAAAATGGAGATACCTCTCAATTGGCATTTAAAGAGCAAATTAATATGTCTTCTTTAAATCACTATGACAAATATCTTTTATTAAAATTTTCTTAATTTGAGGAAATGTAAATGTCTACTCGAAAAAAAAATATTGGCTCCATTTCAAAGGAAATAGGAGTAGATGATTTTAGTCTTTTATTAAAGCAAAATGAAAAAGACTTTAAAAAAATTCAAGAGATTGCATTTTGCACATGGTGGTTTCCACAAATGTATTATAGATATTGGAAAGAAAAGAATATATCAAGCTCTCTTGAGTTATGGGCAAGCCAAGCCGATCTGTCTTTAATTTCAGGTGAGGCATTTAACAATATGTTCCATTTTCAAGAGGTAAATATAAATAGGGATTGTGAAAGGGTTGCACATGTGTTTTTTATCCATGTTTCTGTTATGTCTAAAATTCGACTTGCCCGTCAGATACAAAAATTTGATGCAATAAAAAAATACATT
>JADGAU010000206.1 GCA_015231865.1 Gammaproteobacteria bacterium
TTTATAAACAAAAATATCATGCAATTTCAATAGACAATGATTTTGAACTCAGTAAGGAAAACTGGTTAGATTTACCCATATTAACCAGAGATGAAATTCAATTAACACCAACGCAATTTATTTCGAACCAAATACCACCGCAACATGGACAATTAAATGATATAAATACTTCTGGTTCAACTGGTAAAAGTGTTCAGTTAAAAACAACTCAAATAACTTCATTATTTTGGAAGGTTAATACCTTAAGAGATCATTTGTGGCATAAACGCGATTTTAGAAAAAGTTTAGCGGTTATTCGTTTATTAAACACTAAAGATATTAGTCAAATTCACCAGTCAGATAATTGGGGGCCTTCGACATCAGCAATCACTCAGACAGGGCCTCTTTATAGTCTTGATATAAGAAACACGATAAAACAACAAGTTTTATTTTTACAGCAATATCAACCTGATTATTTATTAACTTATCCATCAAATGCAAAAGCTTTGGCGGAATATTATGAGCAAAAATCATTAACTCCACCTGATTTTTCAGAACTAAGAGTATTTGGGGAAAGTTTGTCTGAGTCATCACGTATGTTTTGTGAAAAAATTTTTAATACCAAACTGGTCGATGTTTATAGCTGCCAAGAGGCTGGTTATCTGGCTTTACAATGTCCTGAGCATAATCATTATCATGTCCAATCAGAGTCCGTTTATGTCGAAATTTTAAATGATCATAATTTGCCCTGTATGCCTGGTGAAATTGGTAGAGTCGTTATTAGTTCTTTACATAATTTTGCAACGCCAATTATTCGCTATGAACTAGGAGATTATGCTGAAGTTGGTAATCCTTGTTCTTGTGGAAGGGGTTTATTAGTAATTAAGAAAATATTAGGTCGTATTAGAAATATGCTAACATATCCAAATGGTGAAAAAGCTTGGCCTGTTTTTGGAACAAAACAATTTTGGGATATAGCTAGGATCAAACAATTTCAATTTATTCAAGATAGTAAAGATCAAATAACTATGAATTATGTTGCTGATAAGGTTTTGGATAGCAACGCAGAAATGCAACTTACAAAGCATATTCAAACTAATTTGCGATATCAATTTGATATTGTATTCCAGTTCCAGAAGAATATATCTAAAAGTAATACCGGAAAATTTGAAGATTTTATCTCAAAAGTATGATTGAATTATACGGCAGATAAAAGTCTACGAATCAGTAACTTTGTTGGAATAAAGCCTTTCTGCATCATTCAGATCAGAGACATAATCGTCAATAATTGTTCTATCGATCGCACCAGTTTTAAATTCTAATTCACTTTCCAGAACATCACATAATTCGGAAATTTTGTTTTTGTAATTGTCAAAATCGATAACAAGAGCATGCATATTTTTAGGCAGAACCTGCGTATATTCTTTCATTTGATTGTATGCATGCTGCCAGTTTTCTATTGGTATATTAGGCCACCAGCTTTTCCTTCTATTAATACTTTCTTTTACATCGTTAAAATCGCGAGATAAGAAAATAAAGCTGGCTTCTGGAAATAAAGCATGGAGTCTTGATACCATTTGAGGCGACCAGTCTATGACTTTAAATCCCCAGGTATTAAGTTTGTTATGATTAAAATGTAGTTCGAACAATGAACGAAGATGATCTTTAAAAGAGCTAAATTGATTTCTTATTGGAGAAATATGAGGAATAAAACCTTTATAACCATGCTTGTTATATTGATGTTGAGACGATAGCGTAAAATTTGATTTATTAATTTCAAGAATTCTCAAATGATAACGATAAATTTCAGCAACTGCCCCCCTTGGCTCACCCCAAATCATTGTGTTGGGTATTGAGCAAAGTAATCGCTGAATTAGGGTTGAGCCAGTTCTTGGGGAAAAACCAATAATAAAAACTGGCGCTCCTCTCGTTCTGGATTTAAAGTCAATATTTAAGTAACTATTAGTTTGTTTCGGGAAAGTATTATGGAAATTAGGACATTGTATAAGACCCGCAAAGAATTTTTGATGTTGACGATAAAATATATGTTTAGTTTTTACATCTAAAGATAAAGTAACATCTAGATTATGATTTTTTCTAAGAAAGGTCGAATAACTAAAGTCCGGAGATTTATGCTCATCTAGAACACTATCTTTTAGATGAAAATTCTTAAAAAGCTCAGAATAGGTAATAAAACAACCTGTCGCTAAATGACTGCAATTTAAAGTTCCGGTTGAATTGACGGGGACCGAAATGTTTTGCTGTTTAAGATCGTGACCAATAACTTCAGTTTCGTTATTAATTTGTTTATTGTAAGTACAAGCTGAAATTAAGCCAATTTGTTTTTTAGAAAGAAAAGTTTCAAGTAATACTGCAAAACTATTCGCAGGTGCAATTATGTCATCTTCAAGACCAAAGAGTAACGGCCCTTCAATAGCAGAAAATGCAGCCTCATATGTTTCGGCACATTTTAATCCGATTTTTAGAAAATGTTCCCAATGTGCTGTTCTAGACGAAAGTGGCTGTTGTTTAAAGCGAACAATTTCAGTTTTTGAAAAACCAAGAGCTCTGACTATTTTTTCTGCTTTTAATCCTAACTTACTTCCACCAGTCGCATCAGATAATACTACTTTCATATTATGTTTAGGTAGAACTAGGGCTTGTAATGATTGTTCCCAGTGAGGAAAAATATAATCTCGTTCAGATATTGGTAAAATTAGAGTTCCCAGCATTTCGTAGGTATAACTTCTCGTAGGTATAACTTCGTTTAATTTGCTTATATTTTCTTAATCTATTTAGGTATTTAGTATAGCATAGGCTTATCGTATTTTTATTTTCTTTGTTTGAATTATCACTATTAATAATTTAAAATTATGCTATCATCATCAGTATCATCAGAATATTAGTAATAAATTATTTTACTTGAGTTGAAATGAAGAAATTTAATAAAAACCTATTAGCCATATCAGTAATAAATAGTCTGTGCATGCTAACTGCTCAGGCGAATCCAACAGGTATGGATGTCGTTCGTGGAAATGTTGCTATCTCAAGACCTTCTTCCACAGCTCTTCATATCACTAATAGCCCCAATGCTATAATTAATTGGAAAGATTTTTCAATTAAATCAGGTGAAACGACGCGATTTATACAAGAAAATGCTAGAAGTTCAGTTTTAAACCGGGTTACTAGTCAATCGCCCTCAGCCATTATGGGTAACCTTCAATCCAATGGTAAAGTTTTTCTAATAAATCCCAATGGGATAGTGTTTGGAGCAAATTCAAGAGTAGATACTGCAGGACTTATCGCTTCTACGCTGGAAATGTCCAATAAAGATTTTTTAGCAGGTCAATATTCTTTTTCGGGTGATTCAGGCTCTATTGTTAATCATGGTTATATCCGCTCTGGCAAAGATGGTGAAGTGGTCTTTATTTCGCCCAATATAGAAAACTCCGGCATTATTGAAGCAGAAGATGGTCAAATACTTTTAGCTGCAGGACGTGATATCACCCTAACTAGTTTAGACAGTGAAGGGGTTAATTTAAAAGTTACCGCGCCAGATGATGAAATTTTAAATCTGGGGCAACTAATTGCTGATAAAGGTGCGATAGGTTTATTTGCAGATCAAATTAAGCAACAAGGACGAATTCAGGCTAATGCTTTAGTCAGAGGTGCTGATGGCAAAATAAGACTGGTTGCAAAAACAAAAGTAGAAACCTCTAAAAATAGTGTCACTACTGCTAATAATGGCGATATTAAAATTCAAAGTCAGGGCGTGACTAAGGCGTCGGGGGTTATTGCTGCTAAAGGTGATGAGCAGGGCGGTAAGATTCAGGTTTTAGGTAATACCGTTAGATTAGAAGAAGCCAAAATTGATGCTTCGGGTAAAACTGGCGGTGGTGAAGTTTTAATTGGTGGTGATTATAAAGGGCAAGGTACAACTCAAACGGCACAAAATACTTTATTTGATAAAAACTCCGAGATAAAAGCCGATGCAATTGATGAAGGAGATGGCGGTAAAGTTATTGTTTGGGCTAATGGGGTAACTTTTGCCAAAGGTAAGATCAGCGCTAAAGGTGGACAGACTTCTGGTGATGGTGGTTTTGTTTAGACTTCTGGTAAACAATATTTATCTGTTTGGGAATATGTGCCTGATGTTTCTGCTGAGAATGGGGTTGGGGGTTCCTGGTTATTAGATCCAACAGATATAGAAATTATTGATAGCAGTAGTGACTTAGAAATAATAT
>JADGAU010000207.1 GCA_015231865.1 Gammaproteobacteria bacterium
CAAATAATAAACCTGAACGTTTTAATAAACGGGGTAAAAAGGGTTCCATCATGGCAAACATATTCGTTTTACCCGTTAAAGCTGTTAATGCTTTAGCACTTAAAAAAGCAGCTACTGCAATAATTGGAAAGGTACGCTGCTCTGCATCACTAAAGTTAATGTTAATGTCTATATCACCAAATCGTGTTAAAGATTCACCCGAACGTCTTCTAAATACACCATCAACTGCTAGCCTGGAAATTTCACAGGCTTTGTTACGGTCAATTTTCATCTCTTTAATTTTATCTTTATACAATGCTTGATCGCAGCATTTTTCCAAAGGTAAAAACTTATCTTCACCTTTTACAATTGCTGGTACCAAACGAACACAAGCAGCTGGCCTTTGAGTCGCCTTATGAATAATTAAACAATGAGTTGAATAATTATCAAATTCATCTGTTTCCATTTCTGTTGGAAACAAAGCGGTATCTTCATAGCCAAATTCTTCGCAGTATACGCGATATCTAACTGAATAGACTTGCTTTAACTTCTCTTGTGTTGATGCTAGCTCAACCTGAAAAAAGTCCTGGAATTGTTTTGTTAAAGCCGTTTTCTTTTCCATTGAATTACTCATTTAGTCATTAATCTACAATTTCTTTATCAATTTCATGTATCTTCATTCCCCAGGCAAAAAGCGAGTTAACTCTATGATTTGAATGTTTCAATTTTTCACTGATTAACTCAAACAAATATTTATAAAATAGATAGCCTTTAATTGGATTAGCATCTAAATAAATTGATAAACGTTCTCCATCAAGTTCATATAGACTTCCTTGTGTCAAGCCCATTACGTTAGCAGATCTTGTCTGAGTTTCATGTAAGGCCATTTCACCAAACACATCCCCTGCTTTTAAATCCCAAAAACCCGCATGGATATGTTTATGATTTTCAAGTTCAACATTTGAGATAACTCTTAATTCGCCGGTAACGATAAAAAAAATAGAACCACCAACCTCACCTTCTTTAAAAATATAGTGATTTGTATCAAAGTCTACTTTTTTCCAGGCCAACCCTTCAACAAATGCCGGATCTTGTGTTATCTCTTCAATAATATTTTTTATCAATTATTTCTCCGAAATAAAGTGAGTAGTGAGTAGTGAGTAGTGAGTAGTGTTTAATTTTAAATACTTTTCACTTTTAGTTAATTAGTTTATTTAACAGTTCTTGTGCGGCTTCTTTTTCATTAAAGTCTTTATCCGATGAAGTGATCACACTTAACACGTCTATTGCCTGTTGTTTGTTATTATTAGCCTGATAAGCCTGTGCTAGGTGATATTGGACAGCATAATCAGATGGCGCTTTCTCAGCTGCTGCTTTTAGTATTTCTAATGCTTTTGGATAATTCTTCTGCTGCATTAAAATCACACCGTAAGTATCCGCTATTTGATAAGATTTAGGTGCTTTTTGATAGGCTTTTTCTGCCAGTGCTAAGGCTTTTATATCTTTTTGCTGATAATAAATCCAGGCTAAGTTATTTAAAGCCAGTACATTATCGTCTTTCTTTGCTAATACTTTTTGATAATAACTTATTGCTTTTTGTTTATTACCTAACTGCTCGTGCGTTGAGGCCAGTTTAATTAAAATAGCAGCGCTATCAGGACGCTGCTTTAATTCTTCATTTAAGAATTGAATCGCTATATCACTTTTTTTATCTTTTAGCATTAAGTCCGTTAGTGCAAATAAAGATTTAACGCCCGGCTGTTTTTGATAGGCTGCGCGGTATTTATTAATTGCGGCATCTTTTTGTTCCTGAACCCATAATACATCACCTTGTAATTTAAGTCCTATTGCTTGTTTTGGAAATAAATCTTCAATTTTTTTAGCGATGCTATTGGCTTGCTCATATTGCTTTTGTTTAATCAGGTAATTAACCTTAAAGGTGAGACCTGTTGCTTTAGTGGGATCGGCATTATAAACATCCTGCAATATACTGAGGACTTCATCAGTTTTATTACCCTCTTTCGCTAATAAGTTTGCTAATAAAACTCGATGTTTCGTATCTTTTGGCTGGCGTCTGATAATATCCCTAAATAAACGTTTTGCCTGAATAACATCTGAATTAACGCTATAAACGCCACCGGCAAATGATAAAGCAGCTACTTGTTCAGGGTATTGTTTTTCCATTTCTTTTGCATAGCCGAGTAATTTTTCTGGTGATTTTTGTTTCGCATACCATTTACTTAACAAGCTAAGAACTTTTAGCTGATTACTTAATTGCCCTTTGTTATTTTGATAGGCATTAATTAAATGCGTTTCTGCTTGTGTTAATTGTTTGTTTTTTTCTGCCATACTGGCTAAGGCAAAATAGGCAGCTAAATATTGTGGCTGGATCTCCGTCACTTTAGTGAAATTTTTGATAGCTGTTTTTTCATCGCCTTCAGAATAAGCAAATTTAGCCAGCCCCATATAAGCTGGTATGTATTTTTGGTCAACCTTTAAAGCTTGCTGATAAGCTTGTTTTGCTTTATCTTTATTGCCCTTAACTAGTTCTAAAGCAGCTGTAAAATTATATAAAAGAGGATCATTGGGTGTTTTACCTAACATATCCTTCAGCTTCGCTTCCGCCTTATCCAGCATTTTTTCCTGGATATAGGAAATAATTAATAGATAGTGAACTTTATTATTATCCGGTTCTTGTTTGGCAACATTTTCCATACCTTCTATGGCACTTATTTTGTCACCGCCTTGTAATTGTCCGGCAATTAAACGCTTCTGTACAATTAGGTTATTTGGGTCAAGCGCTTTGACTTTGTTAAGCAATTCAACACCTTTTTGATGCTCTCCCATTAACAGATAGGCACTACCTAAAGTTGTTGCTAATTGAGGATTATTATCGATCTTTTCCTGCTCAATACCATCTAATAATAAAACGGCTTGATGGGGCTTTTGTTGCGCCAGATAAACATTCGCCAAAATATTTTGCACGGGAATATTATCGGGGTTAACACTTAAATATTCCGTTAAGTTCTTATCCGATTGATTTAAATTACCTAGGGCATAATTGCTAATACCCATAATTAACTTACTGGGGTGATGATGAGAGTTAGCATTAATAACCACCTGGGCAGCATCTTTAGCAGCACTAAAATCTTTTTGTTGCAGCTTGATTTGCGCTAATAAAAAATGAGCAAAAGGATGTTTTTTATTTTCTTTTAAAACGGTCGTAATATCCTGCTCGGCTTCGGTATATTTTTTTAAGGCAATATGAGTTGCCGCCCTTTCAAGATAACGAGGTAGTAAATTTGGATATTTGGTGATTAATTGATTATAAGACGCTAATGCCTGAGGATATTTCTTTTGTAAATTAAACGTTTTTGCCTGTAAAATTTGTGCTTCGATATTATCAGGTAATTGTTTAAGCGCTTTGGCTAATAAACTTTCGGCTTGAGAATAATTTTTTTCTCTAATAGCAATTTTAGCCATGCCTATGGAGGCTTCAGGAACATTATTGCTGATGCCAACATTAAACTCTTTCTTAGCCTGGTCAACTTGGTTTAGACCTAAATTAGCATAGCCAAGATAAACCTGCCTTAAGTTTTCCTGTTTTCCCTGTGCTTTAAAATCAAGTTCTTTTAAACTTTGTTTATAGTTTTTATTCAGTAATAAAACCTGACTATAGTCCAGTTTATAATCGACATTATCAGGTTGTTTTAAAGCCGCACGACCCAATTCTTTTTCTGCCGAAGCAAAGTCTGCCTGTTTGAGATAAATATTACCCAGTAAATTACGGGCATGAGCATCATCCGGATTTTCTTTTAACTGATTCTTAAGCTGAATAACAGCCGCACGAACCTCACCTTTTTTAAGATGCTCCTGTGCCTCTTCAACAAAGTTAGCGGCGATACTAGAACTATAAATCAACAGCAACGCGAAAAATGACACAAAACTTAAATGTAATACTTTTATATTTTTTAACATAATTATCTCTTATTTAGTCTACTAACTATCAACTACCAACTACCAACTATTCTCTCTAGGGCGGTGAAATCCCATATTTATTAAACAAAGCATAAAGTGTCGGCCTGGTCACCCCCAGCAATTTTGCCGTATTTGACACATTATTATTGGCATGGCTTAATGCCCGGTTAATTGCATTGGTTTCTGCAGCTTCTCTCACTTCTTTTAAATTCAGCGGCGCAGAATCCTGTTCTTCTTCGCGGAT
>JADGAU010000208.1 GCA_015231865.1 Gammaproteobacteria bacterium
ATCGACTAAGTCCATTAATTGCTTACGGCGATGTGTAAATTCTTTTGAAAGTTTCATAAAACTAATTTGTCAGTTGTCAGTTGTCAGTTGTCAGCATCTCAGCCCGCGCGGCGGGCAAACATTTCAAACTAAATCTATCCCTTTTGGGGTGCTTTAGTTAGAAGTTGTCAGTTGTCAGTTGTCAGTTGTCAGTTGTCAGTTGTCAGTTGTCAGTTGTCATTAAAATTATAAGAAACCATTTTTTTAATGAAATAGCGTTTGCCCTAAAGGTTTTGAATCTACAGGTTCCTGTTCTAAATTTTGATCTAAGCCTTGCTTTTCTATTTTGATTTGATGACTTAATGAAAATTCCTGGTAAATTAACAAAACCCCCATACGGACATATTCAACTAATTCAAATAACGCGTTTTCATCTTCATCAGAATCTGATAATTGATAATCTTCAGCATGACTAATTTCGACAATATCTTTAATAAAGTCTTTTATTTCTTGTGAACCTTTATCTAATAATGCTTCTTTATTAAGGCCTAAGCCATAAAGAAAACTTTGAATCCAGACAGAAAAATCAGTAACTTGGTCATTAATATTGTCTTCTTCACTGATAAGTAATTTAAAATCTAAATCTTCTGAATTAAGTTGCGCTAATATGCTTTGATAAAACACATCAATTTCATTTCTAGCTTCTGAAGCTAAATAATTATTGCTATCCATGTGCAGATCTAAAAGATCAAACCAGAGAAAAGTTTGTGTTTCTTTGAGTGATGGTGGGTTGACACATAAAATTCCGGTAAATAATCCATGAGCTTCTGCCAACGATGAGTTCATCCCGATTTGTTGTAAAAAAGGACGGAAATACTCTGTTAACTCATTAAAATTAAGCTTATTTTGTGTATTATCACTATCTGTCATTAAAAAAAACCCTTATAAAAAAGAAAGCTATTGACCAAATTGGAAAGTCATTCTAATATACTCTAATTCGTAATTCCAATGTAACTGTTCAGTGTGTTTAGATTTTGCCATTAAATCAATTTCGACAATGAAATATGACAAAATTTTAATAATGCTAAACGTTTGTTTACCAATTAATTAATCTAGTGAGTTATACCGCGAATGGATAAAAGCCAGGCCCCCTCACAAGAGCTAGAGATTCTTGAAGAACAAGTTGAAGCTATGTTTCGCCTTATTCAGCAATTAAAAGAAGAAAATACCAGTCTTCGGAATCAGCAGGTTGCTCTTCACCAGGAACGTTCTCATTTAATGGAAAAAAATGAAGTCGCTAAATCACGTGTTGAAGGTATTATCTCCCGCCTTAAATCTCTTGAAAGTAATGAATGAGGAAAGTAATGAATGAGCCAGAATAATTCAAATAACTGTAATGTTAGAATTTTAGATAAAGAATATTCTATTAATTGTAGTGATAATGAAAAAGAAATGTTATTAAAATCTGCTCATGTTTTAAACGAGAAAATTAAGGAAACTCGAAGCGGTGGCAATATTGCTGGTGGTGAAAGAATTATGGTCATGACCGCATTAAATATTGTCTATGAATTATTACAATCACAGACCCAACAGGTACATGATACAGAAACAGAAAAGCGTTTAAAGAAAATTAATACAAAAATGGCCAAAATGCTGACTATTCATCAACAAATTGAGTTAACATAAAATCTAGACCACTAGTGCCTAATGCCGAATATTGTTGCTATATTAGGTTTCACAAAAAGTCTGCTTAACTTCTTCTTTGGTCTGCACTCTTAGAAACTCACCTTTGTCTTGCTAAAAAATAAACGGTTATGAAAAAGAATTTGGCGTTGAGAGTCATTCAAAAAAGTTATTTATCCTTTCCTATTAGTTGGCTATTAGCTTTCTTTACCGGGTAGCATAACGCCTCCCATAACAGGTTCACCGGAACCAAATGAGAAAGCTTGAGAAAGATACTCAGGTGGTTTCAGACCTAATAGTTCATATAGGTTACTTAAATGTAATCGATATTGTTGATCAAATGAACGCACAGACTCTGATGAATTATACTCTCCAAACCACCAAAACCAGTCAGAACTTTCACAGGTTGCCAATTGTTCGGTTGCCAGCTTATATTCCGTATCTGTTAATTCACCTTTATCAATGACTTGATCATAGGCTTTTTTAGCTTCTACTAACATGTCCCAGGCTTTATTTTTATCTTTTTCACCGATCCAGGTAGAGAAAGTTCCATAGACCCAACTTCCCGAAGTTATTGTTGATAGTTGATAAGCGTTTTTAGCTTCTGTAGTTTTATTCTTTGACTTCTTATCTAAAAATTCTGAATAAGTAGTTAACTGGATATGTTCATTATTGGATAATTCTTTATATAAACCTTCCAGAAAATAAAAACCATTAAATGGATAATATTCCCATGCATTTTCGCCATCTAAAATGATTGAAACAATCGCATTTTCTTCATCTTTACATTGTTCTGCTATATGTTCAATTGAAGAAACAAAATTTGCCACCGCATCATCAGCATGCCAATTGGAATATTTAAATCCTATTAAATCTGAAAGGCCATCATCACGATAAAAACAGGCGATGTCCTTATCTTGATAATAATAATCATGGTAAATACAATGATCGTGTGCTAATTCAGATGCTTTCATTGAATTTCGCAGTACCGTTTCGCCACTAGCTAACCATTTAATACCGATACTATTAATTAAATCTATCGTTTCACCACTAATACTACCTTCTGAAGGCCAACATCCCTGGGGCTTAAAACCAAAATGCTTTTCAAATACTTTTGCGCCATTTTTTAGCTGCCATAAACTTCTTTGAATGCCACCAGGATAATTCTCAGCTTCTGGTAATTCAACATCCGGCATGGCATCTGAAGCTGAGTTTAAATCTAGTATTAAAGGAATAATAGGATGTGTTAAAGGTGTCATTGATAGTTCAATTCGACCGCTTTTAGCTAATTTTTTATAGCGTTTAATCACACCAGCAACGAGCTCATAAATAACCTGAAGTAATAATCGTCTATCATCTTCATTAAAATTGCGTGCTTTTTCACTCAGTCGTTTAATTCTTTTATCACTATTTCTGACTGTCTCGCCAATCCAGGCTAAATGATACCAGGTTAGTAAGTCTGCATAAAATTGAGGTGAATAATAATCCAGTAAATAAGGCTGAGCTAAGCCATCTTCGGCCATTTCGTGGAGCTCATTAAAGAATTTAAAGCGATCAATTAATCGTTCCTTATTGGCCCTTTTGCATGTATTGATCAGTTTAATTCTTTTTTTATGAGGCAGGTCGACTACCGGCATCGCAAGACATGATAACAAAGGATCTCTTAATGCGATTCCATGGCTTAAAAAGTCTTCTAACTGTTTAGCATAATCATCAATTTGCTCAAGTAAAATAGGAGCAAAGTTTACAACTGCTCTAGCTTCAGGATTATTTTCAATATGCGCAACCATATCTACATAATCTTTTATCGTATGTAGATAAGTCCAGGGAAGTTGATACTGGTTAGTTTTTAAATCCCGATATTCAGGTTGATGCATGTGCCAATAAAGGACAACATTCAATTTGTTGGAATGCTCTAATTCAGTCAACATATTTTTTTCATCTGACATAATGGTAGGTCTGTCCTAGCATTTCAGGGGTTACTAATATAATTCCATTGGGTGAAACATGGAAACGCTTCTTATCTTTTTTGGCATCAATGCCTATTTTTGTACCGTCCTTTATTTTACATCCTTTGTCGATAATTGCATGTGAAATTTGACAATTTTTACCAATATGTACTTCTGGCATCACAACAGATGCATCTACTCGTGTACCTTCGGAAACATGGACATTAGAAAATAACAAGGAATGATTTATCACCGCACCTGATACAATACAACCACCGGAAACCATTGAATCAACAGCCATTCCCCTTCTATCATCATCATTAAAAATAAATTTAGCTGGCGGTAATTGTTCCTGGTGCGTCCAGATTGGCCATTTATCATCATATAAATTTAATTCAGGTGTAATTCCAATTAATTCTAAGTTCGCTTCCCAGAATGCGTCAATTGTACCAACATCACGCCAATAAGCCTGAATATCTGTTTCAGAGTCTCTAAATGGATAAGCGTGAACTTTATATTCATTGATAGCCTTTGGAATTATATTTTTTCCAAAATCGTGACTCGAATCTTTGTTATCAG
>JADGAU010000209.1 GCA_015231865.1 Gammaproteobacteria bacterium
TTTTCTGTAGGAGTTAGTAAGTCGTTAAAACTTATGTATTAAGGTAAGATTTTACCTGTCCAACAGGGCTTACATCAATAAAACCAACGCTTTGTCTTCCTTAACTTTTTGCATATCTAGATTATTTTACTATTTTTCAGTAGAGCTATCAGTGCCAAGTCCAGTAAATTGATCTAATTGACCAATCAATGCAGCAATATGTAAAGAATCTATTAACCATTGTGTCTGTGCATTATGTTTTTGTATACGAAGTTCGGTTAATTCTCTCTGAATATTTAAGACATCAATCAGTGATTTTCGACCCGATTTATAAAGCCTGATATAGGATTCCATAATCTTGTTAACGATTGTAATTGCTTTGTCATGCGTTTGTATTTGTTTTTGATTTAATAAGCGACTATTTTGCCAATTAGTCATCTGTTTTACGGTATCTTGTTTAAGCACTTCCAGTTTCATTAGATTATTTGCATGATTGGCAGCCTGTTCATTCGTTTGATGATGGGCAACCAATCCCATAGATTCAAACGAAGCCTCTAAGGAAATACCAATTCGGGTATTATCGCCGGTGATTGAATCATCCAGGAAATCGCGCTCAGCTCTTAGCATCAAATTAGGATAGAGGCTGATTTTCTTGTTTTCAATATTAATTTTAGATTCTTCAATTAACGCATATTGATGAGCAATGCTGGCACTATTTGATAAGGCTTTTTGTATCAGAGAATTCATATCGGTCAATTCAATACTTTCTAATGGTATTGGTGCCAAAAAGTTTTTTGTACTTCCCGTTATTGAACGTAGTTCTGTATTTATATTGTCTAAGTTAGCATTTAATTTTTCTAATTGTGAAGCCGCCATAATTAAACGTGATTCACCTAAACTGACATCAACAGTGGCAGCAAGTTTGCCCTGTTGCCTGCGATTGATATGATTTAATAATTGCTGATGTTCTTCAACATTGGTTTTGGCAATATCGATTTGTTTTAACACGCCGATTTTTTGAGCATAAATTAGAGCAGTTTGTTCAAGTAATTGGCGCTTTAAAACAATTAAGGACAATTGCTGTGAATTTAATTTTGATTTAGCCAGATCAATCGCATTACTGGTTTTACCAAAGGTATAGATGGGTTGTTGTAGTTTTAATAAGCCTTGCTGATAATTATCATCCATATTATTTATTTGCGCTGAAAGCGAAGGATAATAAGCTGCCTGAGAAGAACTGACAGCACTTTCATGGGCATGAATTTCTTCTAATTTGGCTTTTATTTCAGGATGATTGTGAATTGTTGCCTGCAAGGCTTTGGAAAAATCATCTGCTTTAAGTTGCTTAGATATTGGAAGTATAAGTATAGTAATCAGGAGTAATAGTGTTGGTATTGTTTTTGTCATTTTTATTGTTTTGTTCAGCTTTTTGATCGTCTTGGTCTAGTTCTATAATTTTAGGGTTTTTAGCTTCGATGCCAGTGATTTTATAGGCAAGTTTTAAATCATGTTTCCAGTTTTTATTCCATGGGCAAACTTTAAGTCCTTGTTCCATTAATTCAATACCATCGCTATGATACCCTTTTTCAATATAAATTGTTCCTAACATAAAGTTGGCAGCAGCATGTTCAGGTATATGATGTAATAATTTCTTAAAGTTTTCCTCTGCTTTATCCAGTTCTTTTTCTTTAAAGTATTTAATACCTGTAAATAATAAACCGGGAGTAGGCAAGGTAATCATCTGCATTTTTTCATCTTTAATTGATTTATTTGTTCCTTTAATCAAAGGTGCAAGAAAGTCACGATAATGTTCCCATCTCGCTTTCGATGTTTTATAAATTGGTTGTCTTACTTGCCAAACACTGGCTGTTTTAACTGGTCGTTCCAATTTGTAGAAGTCAAGAGCACTTTGTTCCCAATTAACGCCAATATACTCAAACATTTGCTTACTTATTTTTTCGGTATTATCAATTAAATTTTCATATTGAATTTCAAGAATTTCATCAGCAAATAATTTCTGCCAATGTTGAATTAAAAAATTATGATCGGCTAATTGCTCACCAATATCTGCTAAATTATAGGCAAAACCCATTCCACCATGTTTGGCCATATAATCAGTAAAATAATTTGAAATGGCAATATCTCTTGGATCGCGACGAACCGAAATTATTTTTGCCTTTGGAAATAAAAATTTAATTAAGCCAATATTTTCAAAATTATGTGGTAATTTATCAATAATATGTGAAGCATCGGGAGCATAATGTTGTATTTCATCTAAAATCATTGATGCAATCTGATGACTTTCAGCAACTGGAATATCATCAATACAGTCAGGATATTTACGGCCGCTGCCAACATGACGTTCCCAGCGATTTATTCGGGCAATAACCTGGGGAATTATATTAAGCTCACCGGCTCCAAATATTTGACTATGTCCGGATAAAATTTGTTCAATTAAACTGGTGCCGGAACGAGGCATTCCAACAATAAAAATTGGACAATTTGAACTATTCCCATGCCCTTTTCGATATTTGTAAAGTGATTTTGAAAAGGCATAACGAATGCGAGCACAATATCGTCGATGCTTTTGAGGATCGTAATGCAGTGATTGACGACTGTGCTGATTTGCCTTTATAAGCAGTTCAAAAGCTTTTTTATAGTCTTTTTGTTTTTCCCGGGCGGATGCAATTTGAAATAATAAGGATGATTTAATAGAACCTTCTAAACTAGATGAATGTGCAATATTTTCAAGTTTTTCTAGCGTTTCATTATCTTTGGGGAAATTTTTTGCACCAATTAAAGCACTATGGCCTTTAACCGGATCAATTTGTTTTAATTGGTTAAAATAATCAATTGCTTCACCAATTTTCCCCTGTTGCAATTTTTGTTGTCCAAAATGTTGAAGTACCGGAATATAATTTGGTTCAATTGTTAAGAGCTCTAAAAATATTTTTTCTGCCTGATCATAATTTTGTTCATTACTTTCAATAATAGCCAGTGTCGAATAAACTAAAAGGTAGTTAGTCTTGCGATTGTCTGCTAAGTCAGTTTCATCGTCGTTATTTTTGTTAAAAATATCAATGGCTTTTTGTGCCGATTCTCTTGCGTCTTTTGAGGAAGTCGGTAGATAAAGCATCGCTAACTTAGTCCATAAAAATAGATTATCTTCCTGGTAAGTAAGCGCTTTTTTTATAAAATTGATGGATTGAAAAATATAGCCTAATATATTGGATATTTCAGATAATTTGATCAGTAGTTCAATGCTATCAGGAAATATTTTGAGTGTTTTTAATAAGTTTTCTAGAGCTTGTTGGTGTTGGTCATTTTCAGCTAATAAATTGGCATAATTTATGGTCCAGAAAATCGTATCCTTTTTTGATGTCTTATCAGAATCATTTTTATTTTCTATTTTGCTGCTGAAATTTTCTTCCAACCAGTTTTCTGCATAAACATACTGATTAGTTTTTATCCAGAGCGATAATTGTTGTAAATTAATTTGCTGGAAATATTCCTGATAAATAATTTGTGGTAATTGATTTTTTTTACTATCCAGTTTTAGCAATGCCTGTGTTATCAGTTTTTGAGCCGGTTCAAATAATGACTGCTCAAGCAAAATAGGGATTTGGTATATATAAACAATAATTCGATTAGGATTAATAGCCAGGGCGTCAGAAAAATAGACAACAGCCTGATTAAATTCCTGCTGTTTTAAATAACACCAGCCAAGACGTGCTAACGCTAAATCGTGTTGTTTATTTTGATTGATAATACTTTGTAATAGCTCTATTGCTGTTTTAATTTCACCTTGTAGCATATAAATAGAAGCCAAATCACATAAGGCATGGTGATCTAAATCTGTAATGTGTTGTGAAATTTTGGAGAAAATAGCATCAAATTGTGATTTATCGCCTAAATGAATATAGGCAATTGCCAATAAGATTTTAAGGCTTAGAGTCTTATGGTTGTTTGAAGTTATATTTTGTGGAATATCTTGAGCCTGAAGCTCAAGACAATCATTTTTTAATTGCTGGTAATTTTTATATTCAACTAAACGCCGTAAATAGCTTAAGTCATTCATTATTAAGCGTTAGGCTAAGCCTTGGGATGTTAGTAAGCCTGCTGGCATAGTTGCTTGATAAACATTACTTAAAGTTCCTCCTGATGCACCGAAACTTTGT
>JADGAU010000020.1 GCA_015231865.1 Gammaproteobacteria bacterium
GGCATAAAGTTTTTCGGTATGATTACGCCCTTTGGCGGTTTGAGTTTTATCTTAGCCTGGCTAATATTTGCATTATCATTTTATAAAAATACTTCAAGAGGAAATTAGCATGTTTTTTCAGCAACAATTTGATGTGATTGTCGTTGGTGGCGGGCATGCTGGAACTGAAGCAGCATTGGCATCTGCAAGAATGGGTGCAGCTACTTTATTACTAAGCCATAATATTGAAACACTTGGACAGATGTCTTGTAATCCAGCGATTGGTGGTATTGGCAAGGGTCATTTAGTCAAAGAAATTGATGCTATGGGCGGTATTATGGGCAAGGCTGCCGATAAAGCCGGGATACAGTTTCGCCGGTTAAATGCATCTAAGGGTGCTGCTGTTCGGGCAACCAGGGCACAATCAGACCGTATTTTATATAAAGCGGCTATTCGACATGCTTTAGAAAATCAGGAAAACTTATCTCTGTTCCAACAGGCCGTTATCGATTTGGTCATGGATGGTGAAAAGTTAATTGGTGTTGAAACTGAAATGGGGCTTAAGTTTCATGCCAAAAAAGTGATTTTAACCGTTGGTACTTTTCTCGGTGGCAGAATACATATTGGTTTGGATAACTACCCAGGAGGCAGGGCAGGTGATCCCCCATCAAATAAATTATCGCAAAGACTTAGGGAAATGCCATTTAAAGTCGATCGTCTGAAAACAGGAACACCAGCAAGAATTGATGCGCGTAGTATCGACTTTTCAAAAATGCAGGAACAACCTGGCGATACGCCTATTCCATCATTTTCATTTATGAGTGAGGCATCCATTCACCCGCGTCAGATTTCCTGTTATATCACCCATACCAATGAACAAACCCATGATTTTATTCGCGAAGGTTTAGATCGTTCTCCCATGTATACAGGTGTGATTGAAGGTGTTGGTCCAAGGTATTGTCCTTCTATTGAAGATAAGATCCACCGTTTTGCAGATAAAAATTCACATCAGATATTTATTGAACCCGAAGGTTTGACAACACATGAAGTCTATCCAAATGGCATTTCAACCAGTTTGCCTTTTGATATTCAGGAAAAGTTTATACATTCAATCAAAGGATTAGAGAATGCCTGGATTTTACGCCCGGGTTATGCGATAGAATATGATTTTTTTGATCCAAGAGATTTGTCTTCCAGTTTGGAAACCGCTCATGTCAAAGGTCTTTATTTTGCCGGGCAAATTAATGGCACAACTGGTTATGAAGAAGCAGCAGCACAAGGTTTAATTGCCGGTATTAATGCAGCTTTATCCGTTCAGGAAAAAGAAACCTGGTCACCCCTTCGAAGTGAAGCCTATATTGGGGTGATGATTGATGATTTAATTACCAAGGGTACTAATGAGCCATACCGTATGTTCACTTCAAGAGCAGAACATCGATTATTATTAAGAGAAGATAATGCCGACTTACGACTAACTGAACAAGCCTACTTATTTGGTTTAATAGATGATAAACGTTGGCAGTCTTTTTGTGATAAAAAAGAAGCGATTGAAAAGAATCTTGAGTTTTTAAGACAAACGAATGTACAGTCAGAAAAGCTAAGTCAGATTAGAAAAACAGAAGAAATCACTCAGGTACTTAAGCAGCCATTTAAAAAATATGCAACCATGTTTCAATTATTACAAAGACCTGATGTTGCTTATCGTGATTTAATCTCTTTACTTGAACCTTTACAGCTCTCTGAAGAAGATAGATTACAATTGCCTGATACGGTGATTGAGCAGGTTGAAATACAATGTAAATATGATGGTTATATTAAACGCCAGTCAGATGAAGTTGAAAAATTGCAGCGTTATGAAAACAAGAAGATTCCAGAGAAATTTGATTATCATCAAATAACATCATTATCAAATGAGGTGATTGAAAAACTTATCAAAGCAAGACCAGAAACGATTGGTCAGGCAAGTAGAATTTCGGGTGTTACGCCAGCTGCTATATCATTACTTTTAGTATACTTAAAGAAACATTCACACATTAAACCAATATGATTTCTAATCATTTACAAAATTTCTTTACAGAAGGGCTGACTGCTCAGGGTGTCTCTTATACTCAGGAACAAATAGATGCTTGTTTCAGCTATGTTGAATTGTTACAGAAATGGAATAAAGTATTTAATCTAACGTCGATAATAGATACAAAAGAAATTATTCAATTGCATTTATTAGATTCGTTGTCTATTGTGCCACAATTGATTAAAGACTGTGAGTTTGAACAACACAATATTCAAGTAGCTGATGTTGGTACTGGAGCAGGTCTTCCTGGAATCCCATTATCAATCTTTTTTCCAGAAAATTATTTTACCTTGATTGATGCCAGAGATAAGAAAATAAAATTTCTAAATCAAGTAAAAGCAACGCTGAATTTACATAATATTCAGCCGCTACATGCACGTGTTGAAACAATTCATCCGGAAATAACTTTTGATTTAGTGGTTACAAGAGCATTTTCATCAATGAAAGATATGTTAGAAATAACACAACATTTATGTCATACTAATGGACTTTTTCTGGCTATGAAAGGGCGTTTGCCTAATGAGAATTTAGCAGAAATCCCAACCAATATTAAATGGCTAAAAACTGAGGAAGTATCTGTTTATGAGCTCGATGCAAATCGGTGTACAGTGCTTTTTCGTAAGCTTTAATTGACATGTTAAGTGAATTTTATTTATGTCTAGAGTGATTGCAATAGCAAATCAGAAAGGTGGTGTTGGTAAAACAACCACAAGTATTAATTTAGCAGCAGCATTAGCGGCAACAAAACGTAAGATCTTGTTATTTGATCTGGATCCGCAAGGCAATGCAACAACAGGAAGCGGTGTTCATCTTGAAGAAGATGATGCTAATAGCTATGATGTATTGATTGATGAAATGCCAATTTCTGAGATGCGCCATGTAATCAATAACCAGGATGGTACAAGTTATGATGTCGTAGCTACCAATGGTGATCTAACGGCTGCTGAAGTTGAGTTAATGAATAAATTGGATAGAGAAAGACAATTACTCTATCGTTTAAAAGCAATTAAAGATGAATACGATTATATTTTAATCGATTGTCCTCCTTCGCTTAGCATGTTAACCATTAATGCGATGGTTGCTGCTGATAGTGTGTTAATCCCGATGCAGTGTGAGTATTATGCTCTGGAAGGTTTAACTGCTTTACAGAATACCATTCAAAGTGTGCAGCAAACCTTAAACCCTGAGCTTAGAATAGAGGGATTACTAAGAACCATGTATGATCCCCGAAATCGTTTAGCCACAGAAGTATCCAGACAATTAGTTAAATTTTTTGGTGATAAAGTTTATCGAAGTGTTATTCCCAGGAATGTGCGTTTAGCAGAAGCACCGAGTCATGGAGTGGCAATTATTAATTATGAAAAACAATCGAAAGGTTCAAAAGCATATTTAGCTTTAGCCGGTGAAATTGTTCGTCGAGAAGAAGAGTTACTATAATATGGCAGCAAAGAAACGTGGATTAGGCCGGGGACTTGATGCTTTACTACGAACTAATAATGACAATTCAAGTAGTGCTGCTAGTGTCAGTGCACCAGCTAAGCGTCAAGTAAAAATAGAATCAACAGCAGAACTAACTGCCCAGGAACCTGTCGATGGTGATCTGAAACAACTTGCAATTGAATTAATGCAACCTGGTGTTTATCAGCCACGTATTGATATGCACGCTGCAGCTTTGGAAGAACTAGCAGAATCAATTAAATCTCAAGGTATTATTCAGCCAGTTATTGTCAGAAGAATATCCTCTTTAGAAGAGAATGAAAAACGATATGAAATAATTGCCGGAGAAAGGCGTTGGCGTGCAGCACAGATGGCTGGACTCGATAATATTCCTGCCATTATAAGGGATGTTACAGACAAAGAAACCATCGCCATGGCGTTAATAGAAAATATTCAGAGAGAAGATTTAAATCCCATTGAAGAAGCTAATTCTATTAAACGACTAATCAAAGAATTTAATATGACTCATCAGGGGGCGGCTGATGCAGTTGGCCGTTCACGAACCGCTGTTTCGAATTTGTTGCGATTATTAGATCTAGATCCAGAAACAAAAACCTTGCTGGAAAATGGCGATTTAGAAATGGGGCATGCCAGAGCGTTATTATCACTAGGACAAGAAATTCAATATGAAACCGCAAAACAGGTAATTTCTCAGGAATTATCCGTAAGAGAAACAGAAAAGTTTATCAAGCGTCTCTTAAATCCCAAAGAGAAAGTGCAACCGCAACAGCCCGATCCGGATATTATATCTTTACAGCAAAAGCTATCTGAGCAATTGGCCACTAAAGTTCAATTCAAACATAGTAAAAAAGGCAAGGGAAGTTTAATTATTTCCTATAATACTTTAGATGAATTAGATGGTATCTTGAATCATATTCAATAATTTATTGTCATAATATTTAACTAAGAATCGGCAAATTAGACCTGATAAGTCAGAATTCCTAGCTGCATATGAAAATATTAGCAGTATACGATTTTCTATTATAAATATTTTCAATAGTAAAAATTAAATTATTTTTTTATTTTTATATAGTTCAAAATTTGCTTATAACAAGCTGTATAAGATGATATGAAGGATATTATGAAATAATTTAATATTGCGTTAAAAACATATTACCGATATAATTCCCACTGTTTTTTTGGTATTTAAAGGTTAGTAAGTTAAGGCCATTGTTTTGGATTAGTTGTATGAAATTTGCTGGCTTAGTTCTTAAAAAAACGGTTAAAAAGTTATTGATAAAACAACTGATATTTAGCCTGATAGTTGCTATAATCGGTTTTTTTATAGGTGGATTAACAGCCTTGTTGGCAGCACTATACGGTGGCTTGATCACGATAGTTGGTACTATATTGATGTCAAACCATGTGTATCGAGCAGCAAAGGTTTCTTCTGCTAGCAGTCGTAAACAGCAAGGTTACATTGAAATTTATCTGGGTGTTATAAAAAAATTTGTTGCAACCTTAATGCTGTTTGCACTGGGAATTGCAATTTTAGGATTATCACCTGGAATGATGGTTATCAGCTTTATTGTGACTCAATTTAGCTACTTATTTAATCAGGTTGATACTTCATATTCAAAAGTAAATGCTAGATAATAGAAGGCTTAACTGTGGTGATTTTTTTTATCAGATTTACTTTTTAGTCGGTTTTAACGTCGAACAATTGTAAGATACGGAGTGGAATGTTGAGTAATTCAGGTTCTGAAGGTCCAAGCGCTGTAGAATATATACAGCATCATTTAAAAAATAATGATGTAGCCATAGGTGATGGTGGCTTTTGGGTTATTAACATAGACACTATGCTATTTAGCTGGTTTACCGCTGGTATCTTAATGTATTTTGCCTATACTATTGGCAAGAGTCTAAATGCTGAAAAACCAGGTACAGGACAAAATGTACTTGAAGCAATTGTAGAGTTCGTACAGCAGCAAATCCGAGATATTTTTCCAGGTACAAACCCTGTTGTTGGCCCACTCGCCTTAACAATTTTTATGTGGGTGTTTTTGATGAATGCGATGGATCTTGTTCCCGTTGATCTTTTGCCTGAAATTGGACAGTTAGTAGGAATACACTATATGAAGGTGGTTCCCACAACAGATTTAAGTACAACATTTGCGTTAGCTCTTTCCGTCTTTGCACTGATTATTTACTATAATATTAAGGTTAAGGGCTTCGTTGGTTATATTAAAATGTTCTTATTTCATCCATTTGGAAAGTTTCTAATTCCTGTTAATATCGTTATGACAACTATCGAAGAAATTGCTAAGCCCATTAGTTTAGGTTTACGTTTGTTTGGTAATATGTTTGCAGGAGAATTAATCTTTTTGCTCATCGCACTATTAGGTGGTGCATCTATGTTGGGTTTATTGCCACAAATCGTACTTGGAAGTGCATGGGCAATATTTCATATTTTAGTGATAACTTTACAGGCTTTTATTTTCATGTTGCTGACCATCGTCTATTTGGCAATGGCGCATCAGGATGATTCGGAAGCACATTAAAAATTAATTTTATATCTTACTAGGAGAAAAAAATGGAAGCAGCAATGGCCTCGGTATATGGAAGCACTGCAATTGCAGTTGGTATCATCTTAGCGGCAGCTGGTTTAGGTTCGGCTTTAGGTTGGGGTTTAATTTGTTCTAAGTTTCTTGAAGGAATTGCGAGACAACCTGAAATGCGTCCTCAGTTAATGGGACAAATGCTATTCACAGGTGGTTTAATGGAAGCATTTCCAATGATCGTTCTAGGTATGGCAATGTGGTTTGTATTTGCTAATCCATTTGCAGCAGCAGTTCAGGCAGCAGTTGGCGCTTAATTGCTAAGATATGAGATGGGACTTTAAAACCTATCTCAATATTGATTCATGCTTGCTAATGTATGGTTTTTCAGGCAATTGTGGTTTCAGTAATTATATTGGGGTTTAACGAATGAGTATCACAGCAACATTAATCGGACAAATGTTAACATTTGCTGTATTAGTTTGGTTTATAAATAAAACACTATGGGGTCCAATGACAAAGATGTTAGCGGATCGCAAAGAAAAAATTGCAGATGGTTTGGCGATGGCAGAGCGTGCTCAGCATGAACATGAATTAGCTCAAAAAGATGCTGTTAAGCACATAAAAGAAGCAAAAGCTGAAGCTGCTAAAATTATCGCCCAGGCTCAAAAGAGATCATTAGAAATTATTGAAGATGCAAAGGTTGATGCTAAGGAAGAAGGTGAACGTCTTATTAAATCAGCTGAAGCAACTATTGAACTTGAAAAAGAGCAGGCTAAAGAAGAACTCCGTCATAAAGTCGTTGATATTTCTATAGCAGCTGCATCAAGAATAATTAAAAAGGAAGTTGATGCAGATACTCATGGTGCTATTTTAAAGGATGTTGTTGGCCAGATATAACAAGCTATATCTTACACTCGACATATAATATATTTTAAATATTAGGTTTATAAAATCTATGGCTGAAAAACAAACACTTTCCCGTCCATATGCAAAAGCAATTTTTGATATGGCTGTTCAGGATTCAGAAGAGCAGTTATGGGTTGAACGTTTAGAGCTACTCACTCAGATAGTTATAAATGAGTCAATCCATGAGTTGGTTAATAACTCTGAATCAGGTGAAGATAAAATCTTAGAACTATTATTCTCACTGGCAGAAGAAATATCAAAAACAGCACTAGATGATAAATCAAAGAATTTGATCAAGATTCTTGCTGCCAACAAAAAAATTACAATAATTCCAACTATAACTGAAATGTATTTAGAATTATTTAAAGATAGTCAGGGTATTTTAGAAGCTGAAGTTAGCTCTGCATTTTCAATTAATGATGAGCAAAAGAAAAGTATCATAGATGCGCTAACAAAAAAATATAATAGAGAAGTAACTGTTAATATAGTAATCGATGAATCATTAGTAGCGGGAATAATAATCCGCATTGGTGATGAAGTTATTGATGGCTCAGTAAATACTCGATTAAAAACATTAGCCAGAACCCTTTTACGTTAATTAAGAGCGCATTAATTACAGTATATTAATTTAAAGTTCATTAATTTATTTTATTATTTAAGATCAGAGAAGATTAAGAGGAATACATAATGCAGTTAAATCCATCAGAAATAAGTGATCTGATAAAAAGTCGCATTGAAAAATTCGATGTAACTAGTGAAGCCACCACAGAAGGTAGTGTCGTTAGTTTATCTGACGGTATTGCTCTCATACATGGTCTTAAAGATGTTATGTCAGGTGAAATGATTGAGTTTCCAGGAGATGTTTTTGGACTGGCATTAAATCTTGAGCAAGATTCTGTTGGTGCAGTTATCCTGGGTGATTACAAACAAATCTCTGAAGGTGATAAAGTTAAGTGTACCGGTAAAATTCTTGAAGTTCCTGTGGGTGATAATTTAATGGGACGTGTTGTCGACTCTCTTGGACAGCCAATTGATGGCAAAGGACCGGTAGAAGCAGCAGGATATGAACCAATTGAAAAAATCGCACCTGGTGTAATTTCAAGAAAATCAGTTGACCAGCCAGTACAGACTGGTCTTAAGTCGATTGATGCAATGGTTCCAATTGGACGTGGACAGCGTGAATTAATTATTGGTGATAGACAGACAGGTAAAACAGCAGTAGCGGTTGATGCAATTATCAATCAAAAAGATACTGGAATTAAATGTATCTATGTGGCCGTTGGACAAAAAGCATCTAGTATTGCTTCTGTGGTTAGAAAGCTAGAAGAATTTGGTGCCATGGAAAATACAATCGTTGTTGCAGCTTCTGCATCTGATGCGGCAGCTATGCAATATATTGCACCATATACGGGTTGTACAATGGGTGAATATTTCCGTGACAGAGGCGAAGATGCTTTAATCATCTATGATGATTTAACAAAACAAGCATGGGCATATCGTCAAGTTTCTTTATTATTACGTCGCCCACCAGGTCGTGAAGCTTACCCGGGTGATGTCTTCTACCTTCACTCAAGACTTTTAGAGCGTGCTTCAAGAATTAGTTCAGAAGAAGTAGAGAAAAGAACTAATGGTGAAGTTAAAGGTAAAACAGGTTCATTAACTGCCCTACCAATCATTGAAACACAAGCGGGCGATGTATCTGCATTCGTACCTACCAATGTAATTTCAATTACAGATGGACAAATCTTCTTAGAAACTGATTTGTTTAACTCAGGCATACGTCCAGCAATTAATGCTGGTTTGTCAGTATCTCGTGTAGGTGGTGCTGCACAAACTAAAATTATTAAGAAACTGGGTGGTGGTGTCCGTCTTGACTTAGCTCAATATCGTGAATTAGCTGCATTTGCTCAGTTTGCATCAGATTTAGACGATGCAACACGTAAGCAAATTGAACGTGGTCAGCGTGTTACTGAACTAATGAAGCAGGAACAATATAAGCCAATGACTATTGCTCAGTTAGCAGTTTCTTTATATGCTGCAAACAATGGATTCCTGGATGATATAGAGCCAAAGAAAGTTACTGATTTTGAAGCTGCTCTACAAGATTATATGTTCTCTAGTGCTACAGAATTAATGGATAAAATTAATTCAACAGGTGACTATAATGATGAAATTGATAAATCATTAAACTCTGCAATTGAAAACTTCAAGAAAACCAGTTCATGGTAATCCTTGTTATTTTGAAATTAAAAGATATTTTGTAATCGAACAATAAACTTATGCAGAATTTAGGATAAGAAATGGCTAGTGGAAAGGAAATCAGAGGTAAAATTCAAAGTATTAAAAATACTCAGAAAATTACCAGTGCCATGGAAATGGTGGCTGCCAGTAAAATGCGTAAAGCACAAGAGCGAATGGAATCATCCAGGCCTTATGCAGAAAAAATGAATGAAGTTGTAACCCATCTAGCGCATGCAAGCACAGAATATAAACATTCGTATTTAGAAACACGTGACGTTAAACGTGTTGGATATATTGTAATATCAACTGATCGTGGCTTATGTGGTGGTTTAAATGTTAATTTATTTAAGAAAGTGCTGCAGTCAATGCAATCATATCAGGAGAAAGGGGTTGAAATTGATACCTGTGTTATCGGTTCTAAAGCCAGCAGTTTCTTCAAGAGATTTACAAAGATCGTTTCATCTGTAACACAAATTGGTGACAAGCCAAGGCTAGAAACATTAATTGGTTTAATTAAAACCATGTTAGATGCCTATGATGAAGGTAATATCGATAAGTTATATATTGTGCATAACCAATTTGAAAATACAATGTCACAGATACCTAATCTGATTCAGATGTTACCGGTATCATTAAATGAAAATAAAAAAGAAAGATCAATTAAATATCACTGGGATTATCTGTATGAACCTGACGCCGAAGAAGTAATTGATAAATTACTGAAACGTTATATTGAAGCCATGGTTTATCAGGGTGTTGTCGAAAATATTGCCAGTGAGCAAGCTGCACGTATGGTTGCAATGAAGAGTGCAACTGATAATGCAGGTGACTTAATAGGTGATTTGGAAATGGCCTTTAATAAAGCAAGGCAAGCATCCATTACACAAGAATTATCAGAGATTGTCGCAGGTGCGGCAGCGGTATAAATTTCCATCAGTTTTTAGAGGAACAATCAATGAGTTCATCCACTGTTACAGAAAAAAGTGTTACAGAACAAACAACCGGTAAAATTGTAAAAATTATCGGCGCAGTCGTCGACGTTCAATTTACCAGGGAATCACTACCTAAAATATATGATGCATTAATTGTAAATAGTGTCAATTTAACCTTAGAGGTTCAACAGCAACTTGGTGATGGTATTGTTCGTACAATTGCAATGGGTAGCAGTGAAGGACTTAAAAGAGAAATGTCTGTAACACCAACAGGTGCCCCTATTTCTGTTCCGGTTGGTAAGCCAACACTTGGACGTATTATGGATGTTCTTGGTACGCCAATTGATGATAAGGGTGAAATTGGTGAAGAGAAACGTTCATCTATCCATAGACAAGCACCAGCTTATGCAGAATTAGCTGCTGCAACAGAACTTTTGGAAACTGGAATTAAAGTAATCGACTTAATTTGCCCATTTGCAAAAGGTGGTAAAGTTGGATTGTTTGGTGGTGCGGGTGTTGGCAAAACAGTTAACATGATGGAGTTGATCCGTAATATCGCCCATGAGCATTCAGGTTTCTCAGTTTTTGCGGGTGTTGGTGAACGTACTCGTGAAGGTAATGATTTCTATCATGAAATGACAGAATCAGGCGTATTAGATAAAGTTGCTCTGGTATATGGTCAGATGAATGAGCCTCCAGGAAACAGACTTCGTGTTGCGCTTACTGGTTTAACAATGGCTGAATCATTCCGTGATGATGGTGCTGATGTACTTCTATTTATTGATAATATCTACCGTTATACACTAGCGGGTACTGAAGTATCTGCATTATTAGGACGTATGCCCTCTGCTGTGGGTTATCAGCCTACCTTAGCGGAAGAAATGGGGGCCCTGCAAGAGCGAATTACTTCAACAAAAGTTGGTTCCATTACCTCAATTCAAGCAGTTTATGTACCTGCTGATGACTTGACCGATCCATCTCCAGCGACAACATTTGCTCACTTAGATGCAACCGTTGTACTTTCAAGACAAATTGCTGAGTTAGGTATCTATCCCGCAGTTGACCCGCTTGATTCAACGTCACGTCAGTTAGATCCACAAATTGTAGGTAACGAACATTATGATACTGCGCAAAAAGTTCAATCTACTTTACAGCGTTATAAAGAATTAAAAGATATTATTGCAATTTTGGGTATGGATGAATTATCAGAAGAAGATAAACTGATTGTAACCAGAGCAAGAAAAGTACAACGATTTTTATCCCAACCTTTCTTTGTAGCAGAAGTCTTTACAGGTACTGAAGGTAAATACGTTAGCTTAAAAGATACCATTCGAGGCTTTAGAGAAATTGTTGAAGGTAAGCATGATGATATCCCAGAACAAGCGTTCTATATGAATGGCTCAATAGATGAAGTACTTGAAAAAGCAGAAAATATGTAATAAATTTTTGGCTATATCTGTGATCATTGCTCTAAAGATCATGGCTATATAATAATTTGTAAAAGGAGATAGTTGTGGCTATCACAATGCATTTAAATATTGTTAGTGCCGAAGAAGAAATTTATTCTAACCCGGCTGAAATGGTCATAGTGCCTGGAAGTGCTGGTGAGTTAGGTATTTTACCCCAACACGCTCAATTACTATCCAGCCTAAAACCAGGTGAGGTCATTATCACTAAACCTGGTGGAGAACAACAAAGTATTTTTATTTCAGGTGGTATTGTTGAAGTTCAGCCACATGTTGTAACGGTTCTGTCAGATACAGCAATCCGTGAAGACGATCTTGATAAAGAAAAAGCAGAGCAGGCAAAACAACACGCTGAAGAAATACTAAACTCTTCTGAAGGTCTGGATGATCATGATTTAGTTAAAGCACAAGCAGAACTATTACAAGCAATAGAGCAATTAAAACTTATTGATAAATTAAGAAACAAACGTTCACATTAACTATTTTATTCCTTAAATATTTAGTTCCTGAATTTCTATACCAATGTCAGCGTAAAGCAACATTGGTATAGAAAAATAAATAAAGCGGTGAGAATAATTCTACTGCAAATTTAAATAATTCCATATTAAATTCTAATTATGCAAGAGCAAAAAACAGAAGTAGTCATTCTAGCTGCAGGTAAGGGAACTAGGATGTATTCAAATACCCCTAAGGTTTTACACAATATTGCAGGTAAAACCATGCTGGAGCATGTGATCGTAACTGCAAAAAAAATAAGTTCAGAACCAATTCATTTGATATACGGCCATGGTGGAGAAAGGTTAAAAGATTTGATTAATGATAGTCAAATAGACTGGACAGAACAAAAAGAACAACTTGGAACGGGCCATGCTGTCAAACAAGTTATAGACAAAATAAACCCAGAAAATAATATTTTGATTTTATATGCAGACGTTCCATTACTAACAGCTGAAACATTAGAAGCGCTAATTTTATGCAAACAATCATCCTCAATAGCTTTGTTAACTGCCTCTTTTGAACAACCAGGTGGTTATGGCAGAATTATACGAGATAAAGCTGGTAACATCGTTAAAATTACAGAAGAAAAAGATGCTACGGAAATCGAAAAGCTGATTAGGGAAATCAATACAGGAATCATGCTAATTAGTGGACAGTTTTTTAGTACCTGGTTAAACCGTATTGATAATAATAATGCACAACAAGAATATTATTTAACCGATATTGTTGAGTTGGCCATTGTAGATAAACAACAAATCTCTAGTTATATTACCACAAATATTGATGAAGTCTTTGGTGTTAATAATAAACAACAACTCGCTTATCTGGAACGGCAATATCAAAGAATGCAGGCTAATAAACTATTAATTAATGGAACAACCTTAGCAGATCCTGAAAGAATTGACATAAGAGGCACATTAACCGTTGGCAAAGATGTAAAAATCGATATTAATGTAATATTTGAAGGAGATTGCTACATTGGCGATAATGTAGTAATAGAAGCTAATAGCGTCATTAGAAATAGCACAATTGGAAATAATTCAACAATTTTTGTAAATTCATTGATTGAAGACTCAATAGTCGAATCTAATTGTCAGATAGGACCCTATGCAAGACTCAGGCCCCAGACACATTTAAAAGAATCGGTTAAAGTAGGCAACTTTGTTGAAATCAAAAAATCGACAATTGAAGCAGAAAGTAAAGTCAATCACCTGACTTATATTGGTGACACAGAAATGGGAAGTCGGGTAAATGTTGGAGCTGGTACAATTACCTGCAATTATGATGGTGCAAATAAACATTTAACGCAGATTGGCGACAATGTGTTTATAGGGTCTAATTCAGCTTTAGTTGCGCCTGTTATAATAGAAGCCAATGCAACGATTGCTGCCGGATCTACAATTACCAAAACAGTTGCAGACTCAAATTTAGCTATAACTAGAACAAAGCAAATTTCAATTGAAAACTGGCAACGACCAAGTAAAAATAAACAATAATATGATTACAATCACACTAAATGGTGAAATTAAAGAATTAAGTGAAACAACTAATATTGTTGACTTAGTAACTGAAGCAGGCTTATTGGATATGCGTTATGCTGTCGAAGTCAATGAGGAAATTGTTGCCAGAAACAAACACAAGACTTATAACTTTAAAAATAACGATATTGTAGAAATTGTCACTGCAGTAGGTGGGGGCTAAATCTAAATACTATCCCCGTGATTTTCGGAAATGCAGCGAGGCTTTTTTAATTGTAAATCAATTAGTTTAGGCGACTCCAACTTTGCGAACGTTGACGACTTCTCATTTTTGGCAAAATCAGGCCAAGAATAATTCCACCGAATAGGACTATAGCGCCGGTAATAAACCACTCTTTATCATTATCTTCTTTTACAGTTTGCAATTCCTGTTTGATGATTCTTGTTTGCGCTTCATTAGACAAAATATCTTTACGAAGTTGCTCATTATTTCTCTCAAGTTGCATAGGGCGTGCGGCAATTTTTTTAAGTTTAATGATTTCAGTACCTTGATTTTCACTTAATTCAGATAATTCCTTATTCTTAAGTAGTAAAGTGCTATGCTCGTTGTTTAATTTATCAAGCTGATGTTTTAGAATTTGATTCTCTTCTTTTAAAGTTTTAATTTCATTAAATGCTTTTTGGTATTGCACCCTGGCAACTTCATTATTTTGTAGGAAACGAGTTAAAACCCAACCAACACTACCATTAGAAGTTTTTACCTGGGTATATCCAGCTTTATCAGTGTTTAAAACTTCGACAGGGGTGCCACTTTTTAAAATCTTAGTAATTTTGAATTGCACACCTTTATCACTGCGCATATTAATAGATAATTGATCAGAAACATATTTGGTCTGAGCAAGTGCATTGACATGAGTTAGAACAAGAGTAATAAATAATAAAATAATATTTAGACGCATCATAGTGATTCAATTTGCATAATAAAGTTATATTTTATCAAATATGGATATAAAACGCATCAACAAGTTTCTTATCAAACAATATGCTATATAGCAAGATTGTATAAATTAAAGTTAAGTGGTACGATGCCAAAATATTGTGGCTATAGAGAACACTGAATGAAAGAACGATCTAGTTTGACTTCCACAAACTCCCAAGTAGGTGGAAGTCAGAGTGATAATGATAATGATAATGATAAAGAGCAAGACAATAGAACCTGGCTGGAAAAAATTGGTCATGCCCTAATTGGCGAGATTTCTTCTACTTCAGATATTCTTGAGGTTCTTAAAGATGCACATGCACGGGCAATTATCGATAACGATGTCATGTCAATGATTGAAGGTGTAATCGATGTAAGTGAGATGCAAGTACGTGAGATCATGCTGCCACGTTCTCAAATGGTGGTCTTGAAAATAGATGATCCCATTGAAGAAATTCTTGAAAAAATTATTGAATCGGCTCATTCCCGTTTTCCAGTCATAGGTGATAGTAAAGATGATATCGAAGGGATATTATTAGCTAAAGATATTCTTAGTTATTGTATTTCTCAAGATAAAGAAGATATCAATATTAGGGATTTATTAAGGCCTGTCGTCATAATTCCTGAAAGTAAGCGTCTCAATGTACTACTTAAAGATTTTCGTGAATTTAGAAATCATATCGCTATTATCGTTGATGAATATGGTGGTGTTTCTGGCCTAGTTACTATTGAAGATGTTTTAGAAGAAATTGTCGGTGATATCGAAGATGAGCACGATGTAGAAGAAGAGAGTTCTATCGTACATCTTGGTAATAAAATATATAGTATGGATTCGCTTACTGAAATTGATGAGTTTAATGAGTTTTTTAAAGTAGAGTGGGAACATAGTGAGTTTGAAACAATCGGCGGTATCATTATGAATGCTTTTGGTCATGTACCTAAAAGAGGTGAAACCATTACCATCAATCAATTTACTTTCAAAGTCATTAAGTCAGATCATCGACGCATCTATCAATTAAATGTAACTAAAATCAAGTAATATACTCATAATCTTTCAAAATGCAGGCTTCGTTACTTATTATTTTTACCTTAATCATGTATTACTTATACATTCAATCGGCAAAAATAATAAAAGCCTCGTTGCATTTTGAAATATCACAAGTATAGTCATTAATCATATGCTGGCACAATTTCGATTTAATTCGCTCAGTCTCTTAATCGGTGCCAGCTATCCTCTAGCGTTTTCACCTTTCAGTGATTACCATTTTTTATTTTCACTATTCATTTTCATTGCCATCGCATTTTATTTTTATCTTATTCTTAATGCGGATAATGTGAAAAAATTATTTATTCAAAGTTGGTTCTTTGGATTTGGACTATTTGCTGTTGGAGTCTCATGGGTATTTGTGGCGGTTAAAGAATATGGACATACGCCGTGGTTTCTAGCCATGATATTAACTGCTATTTTCCTTGCCTTCTTAGCAGTTTTTTTTGCTTTGCAGGCTGTACTAAGTTATAAGTTAATTTATGCAATCAAAGCAAAAATTTCACTTTCACAAAACTGGCTAATCGACTTAGCCCAGATATCTATTTTACCAATAATATGGCTTCTTTTTGAATGGATACGTTCATGGCTACTCACTGGATTCCCCTGGCTGTATGCTGGCTATTCTCAAACAGAAACAGCATTATTCAATTATGCGCCAATCGTAGGTATATATGGAGTTGGTTTTATTGTTAGTTTTATATCAGCAGTTATTGCTTATCAATACCTTTCAAAGCAAATGTTCTTATTTAACAAAATTTGGGTAGTTCCTATTTTGCTTGTTGTTATTGCTATCTATTTAGAACGCTTAGACTGGACAAAAAAGCAGGGAAATCCAATTAATATTAGTATGATACAAGGAAATATATCCCAGCATGATCGATGGCGGGATGATTTTTTGCGTAATATTTTGATGGATTATCAAAGATTGAGTGAGCCCTACTGGGGTAAGACAGATATGATTATTTGGCCAGAAAATGCGGTACCTACTTTTTACCATTACCTGGAAGACAGTTTATATAGCGATATACAAGAACAGGTTAATAATACGGGTACGATATTTATCACAGGTTTACCATTTCAAAATATTGAGACTCAAGAATATTATAATAGTTTATTAAGGATCTCATCTGCACCTAAAACAATTGCTCATAAATCAATGGATCCTAAGATATATGAATCAAAAGCCTTTTACTATAAGCAACATCTGGTTCCTTTTGGAGAATATTTACCATTAGATTTTCTGTTACGTGGCCTTATTAATTTTTTTAATCTTCCAATGTCTAATTTTAGTGTCTCTAAAGTTATAGCCCAGCCTTTAAAAATTGGCGGATATCAGGTTGCAATCAGTCTTTGTTATGAAGATTCATTTCCAGATTTATCTTTGCAACAACTACCTGAGGCAAATTATTTATTAAATTTATCTAACAATGGATGGTATGGTGATTCTTTTGCACCGCATCAGCACCTGCAAATATCGAGGTTTAGGGCAATGGAGGTTGGTCGGGAATTAGCTCGATCCACAACAAGTGGTGTAAGTGCCTTTATTAACCATAAAGGTCAGATTAGACAGCAAACACAACAATTTATAGCGACTGTTTTAAATGGAAAGGTACAACCGAGAATTGGTGCTACACCCTATGTTAAATTTCCAATAATCAATAACCTTGGACTAATTATCATGATACTATTGTCATCTGCTTTATTGCTTTTAAAAAAGACTACACGAGCAACTTCACAACCAACAAAAGCACATATATGAAACTTTTTATTTCAATTCTTTCTATTATCGTTACTATTGGCTTGGCTCAGGCAGAATCTAACCTGGCTAAATCAGCTAAAAAAGTCAATATTAAAAAAGAAAACCTAGTCCAGTTAATTAACCCATTTGCAATAACTAAAGAAGAAAAATATCAAAAGTTACCAGCTTATAGCCAACGATTATTAGATGCAAAAGATGTAAACAAAATCACTTCGACAATAAATAAATTCCAGGAACATGCTGATAATTTAAATAAAACAATCAAAGATAAAAATAAGCAGCCAGGGCCAGTTTTAAAATATAAACAAATTAGCTACATTAAACAGAAAAAAGTTATTCGTCTTTTTGATGTAGAAGATGAGTCGCTTAATATCTATAAAGATATTGATGACAAAGTCGATATTACAAAGCAGATTGATTTTCTTTGGTTTGATTTTTTTCAGGAAGATCCTTATTTCTTAAGAGCTATTATTACTGATAACTTTATTTTAAAAGATAGTTTTTTAAAAACCGACAAAGGAAAAGAATTATTTACTTTTTTAACAAAGTTAAAAGCGGGCGAAAAATTAAATTCTAAACAATTAAAACGTTTAAACAATGTACTGGAAATCGCTTATGAATTTGACCCTAAACAAAATAGTTTAAATATTTTGTTAGATTTAAATTTTGATAGACGCTTACAAGTAAAGATAGTTGCAAAGTTTGAACAATATACCAAGCTAATGCATCACCAATTACTTTATCCTTCTATAGAACATAAAACGGATAGCTTATTACCTTTAATTAGTACACTTAAAATTAAAAATTTATATATCAAACTACAATTAAAAGATAGCATAAATGACATAGCCAATGCATTGGATAAGAAAGAAGGGCAAGACTTGATGAATCAATACAAAGCCTATAAACAAGTGCCTGCTCAAGATTGGCAAAAACGCTACTTTAATATGTTAACGATTGAACAGACTTTGGCTTATAAACAAGCAATTATTAATTTTGTTGAATATAAACAACCTTTGATTCTTCAGTTTAATTTAGAAAAAGCGGAACAAATTCCAACCCTGGTTAGTTTTGTTTTATTAGCAGTAAAAAATCCACAAGTTATGGCTCTGATGATTAAGACATTAAATTTAACTATAACGAATAAATAGTTATATACTGCTAATCTTTGAAAATGCAGGCTGCGTTACTTTTGGAAAGACAGTAATGTTTTTCCAAATATCATGAGTCTAATAAAATATTCACACCTTAGAATAAGCATTCTCAACAGTATTTTGTAATAAGGTTGCAACTGTCATTGGACCAACACCTCCAGGTACAGGAGTAATCCAAGCTGCTTTTTCTTTGGCTGTTTCAAAATCAACATCGCCAACTAATTTATTATTATCAAGACGGTTGATACCGACATCAATAACCACCGCACCTTCTTTAATCCAATTACTGTCAACAATTCCAGGTTTTCCAACGGCAACAATTAAAATATCAGCTTGTTTGACAAATTGCTCTAAATCTTTGGTAAAACGATGACAAGTTGTAACCGTACATCCTGCTAATAATAATTCAAGTCCCATAGGGCGGCCAACAATATTTGAGGCACCAACAATAACGGCATGCTGGCCTTTAATTGGCTGCCCGGTACTTTCCAATAAGGTCATAACTCCTCTCGGAGTACAGGGACGTAATAAGGGGATTCGCTGGGCTAAACGACCGATATTAAAAGGGTGAAAGCCATCGACATCTTTTGACGGTGAAATTTCCTCAAGTATTTGTTCAGGATTAATATGTAACGGTAAGGGTAATTGAATTAAAATTCCGTCAACATCAACACGATCATTGAGATGGTGTATCAGATCAATTAAGCCTTGTTGAGTGGTTTCTTCTGGTAAGTCATGAGAAAATGATTGAACTCCAACCTTATCGCAAGCTATTATTTTGTTTCTAACATAGACTATAGATGCAGGATTTTCTCCAACTTTAACAACGGCAAGGCCTGGAGGACGTTGACCATCATTTGTCTTAAGCAGAACATCATGATGTAAATTCTCTAATAATGAATCTGCTATTTTTTTCCCGTCAATGATATTTGCCGTCATTTCTGTATTCCCTTTTTACGTTCAATATTGCCTATTTATAATAGCTGATTTACAACAGATTTAAAGCATGACAAATTATACGGTATTTTGTATATAAGAGAAATAGAGAGTGTTATTAACGGTATTTAAGATTAAAATGGCTACTTCAATTGGATAACTAATTGGCGTAGAATTAAGTTAATTTAAAACAATAGAATAGCCTGTATTTTAATATCAATTAACAAACTGGTAAAACTTAACTGACACAATGGAAATAAAATGACTACACCAAGAACAACTATTTACCCTTTTACCAGAAAACGCCGCATGAGAAAGGATGAATTTTCACGTCGTTTAATGAGAGAGAATAAATTAACAGTTGATGATTTGATTTACCCTTTGTTTATTTTAGAAGGTGAAGGACAGCGAGAGTCAGTTGTATCTATGCCGGGTGTTGACCGAATCAGTATTGATTTGTTATTACATGAGGCAGCTGAACTAGTTGAATTAGGTATACCAGCCGTGGCTTTATTCCCGGTCACACCAGCCTCGGCAAAAAGTGATGATGCTGCAGAGGCCTATAATCCGGAGGGTTTGGCTCAAAGAGCAGTTAGAGCTTTAAAAGAGAATTATCCAACACTAGGAGTAATTACCGATGTGGCACTAGACCCATTTACATCCCATGGACAAGATGGCCTGATTGATGAGAAGGGCTATGTACTCAATGATGAAACGGTCGATGTACTTGTTAAACAAGCTATATCGCATGCTCAGGCAGGTGCTGATGTTGTTGCTCCATCAGATATGATGGATGGACGTATTGCTGAAATACGAGTGGCTCTGGAAAATGAAGGCTATGTCCATACCCGTATTCTGGCCTACTCTGCTAAATATGCTTCCAGCTTCTATGGTCCGTTTCGTGATGCTGTTGGTTCGGCAGCAAATCTGGGTAAAGCAGATAAAAGCACTTATCAAATGGATCCAGCTAATAGTGATGAAGCCATGCATGAGGTTGCTTTGGATATTGAAGAAGGTGCAGATATGGTCATGGTGAAACCTGGTATGCCTTATTTAGATATTGTGCGTCGTGTAAAGAGTGAATTTGGTGTGCCAACCTATGCCTATCAGGTTAGTGGTGAATACGCCATGTTAAGAGCAGCAATAGATAATGGCTGGCTTGATGAGAAAAAAGTTATTATGGAATCTTTATTAAGTTTTAAACGAGCTGGAGCTGACGGCATCTTAACCTATTATGCTAAACAAGTAGCGACATGGTTAAAGCAGTAAACTAGGCTTTTTAAAGTGGACATAAGAAATCTTTTACATTCATTTGTTCCTAATGAAAGTACAACACCCTGGTCAGAGAAATTACTTTCTGCTTTTCTGGTTTTTATTAGTATTAGCTTAATTGTATGGTTTACTCAGATAGCTCAATTTTATGATATTAACCATTCACTATTGTTACTAGTTTCTATCGGAGCTTCGGCAATTCTTGTTTTTGCCGTGCCACATGGAAAATTATCACAGCCATGGCCCGTTATTGGCAGCCATGTAATTGCAGCAACTATTGGCATTACTTGTGCGAAATATTTGCCAAATTTAGTTATTGCGTCAGGAATTAGTGTCTTTGTCTCAACTCTGATTATGTATTTTTTAAGGTGTTTGCATCCGCCAGGTGGCGGGACAGCATTAACGGTTGTGTTTGCATCTCCTGTGATATCTGAACTAGGTTATGGTTTTGTTATAAATCCAGTATTAATTGATAGTTTATTATTAGTTGTTCTTGGCGTTGTGTTAAATAATTTAATTCCGAATCGTTACTATCCATATACTTTAAAGCCTCAGCATAAAGAAAAACAAAAATCTGATACCAGTCCAACCTTACTGACTCAGGGAGATATTAGTCAGGCTTTGGAGAAAATGGGAATCTATGTTGACATTACTAAATCTGAATTAAGCCATATTTATGCGATTGCCAGTGATATTGCACAGCAAAGAAAATTAGAAATTCTTACCTGCCAGGATATTATGAGTCAACCGGTATTAAGTGTTGAATATGGAGATGATCTCGAAACGGTATGGAAATTATTGTCAGAAAATAAAATAAAAGCCTTACCTATTATTGATAAAAGAGAACAAGTCCAGGGTATCGTCACTATTGCAGACATTCTCAATCAATTAGATGCTGATAGTAAGCAAAAATTATCAGATAAATTTAAGAAATTTATTAAAAAAACCGATGATGTTTCGACAGATAAACTAGAGTATGCAGGTCATTTAATGACTAAGAATGTCATTACTCTTAATCAACATCAGCCATTAGATGATGTTTTAAAAATATTTTTTCAAAGCAACAAAAGACACTTCCCTGTAGTTGATGATAATAAAAAATTAGTTGGAATGATAACATCTAGAAATATAATAGAGGCATTAAATTTTGAACTAAAATAATCATGAATAAGCGAATAGGCAAGGTATTATTTTTTCTTATCCAAAGATGAGGTTAAAATAGTAACATTAGTAGCACAGCGTTAGTTTATGATTTTAAAGTGTCTTTAGATGTGATGAGCTAAAAATCCAATTAAAGGTAAATTAGCTTCCCTGGCTCTTAAAACATTGGCGATACCAATAGTAGACATAACAATTAAAGTAAGACTAAACAACTTAATAATAATTCCACCTAAAAAAGGAACTAACATAAACACAATTAATAAGTTACTAATTGCCCATAGCACCAGTCCTTGTTTAGCATGAAAATGAACAAACTCACTATCTCTGTTCATTAAAGGAACAAAACAAAGCGGGCCTAAATAACTTAAAACCGATAAAATTGAAATACGTTTGTTGTTTATCATAGCAGCGTAATTTTACAAATTTCAGTATATTTTTGCAATAGTCAGTCTATAAAATTGAAAATAGGTATAAAATAACGAGAACTATGAAGCCAACTATCTTTTTAATTGATGATGACCCCATTATTTTAAGATCATTAAGTCTGATTCTAAAAAATAATTATCAACTCCGTTTAGCTAATTCCGGGGTAAATGCAATAAATGCACTAAATAAAGAACCATTTCCGGATTTAATCCTTCTTGATATTGAAATGCCAAATATGGATGGATATCAAGTTCTGGAACAAATCAAATCAAAAGATGTTTTATCTGCAATTCCTGTTATCCTTGTTACTGCTCGGGACACAAAAGAAGATAAACACAGGGGCTTAGCTTTAGGTGCTGTTGAATATATTTACAAGCCGATTGAACCATCGACTTTAATATTCAGTATCGATACACATCTTAATTTAATATCTAAAATATTAGATATTGATTTTTTAAAAAAAATGATAGGCACAGATGTTAATAAACAAAAAGCTTTATTAGAAAAATATTTGCAACAGGCAGAATTAATAATTTCTGATATTAGGAAGGCAGCAGACATTGATAATTATAGTGAGGCAGGCTTTAACGCACATAAATTAAAATCTTCGTCAGGTATAGTCGGAGCTATAAAGGTTCAAAAAATCAGCATTGAAATAGATGCAGATGTTAAAGCTCGACAATATGAAAAAATAAACATTTTAGTTCAGGAGTTAGAGGCAGCTTTCAAAGAAGTAACAATATATATTGATTCACATTTCGGGTCTTTAAAAAAATCAGTGGGTAAAATATAGTCGAAATTGCAAAGCATCAGATATGTGTCACGATTAGATCGACGAAGAAACAATCATGAAAAAATATCTGATGCGAATAAGAAAACGATAAACTCAAAGATATTTTACAGTATGATCTGAAAAGTGTTCGAGTTTATTTGTTGAAAGTTAGCTCAAATATTGTCTAAATATAGTTTATAAATCTAAATAAGGAAGATTAGATATGCATTAAGCCATTAACTTAAGCGCAAGATATGGTGTTAAGTTAATAATAATAATGGCTACTTTATAATAGCCTAAATACTGGAAATAGATTTCTTTCACTTTAATTTGCTCAAAACCAAATAATTTACTATGTATTGTTGATATATATTCCCCGACTAATATTAATATGATTGTGGTGAACATTAATATGCCAATATTTATTACTGTACACCAACCTAAGAAAGTTGTTAATACTTGTAATTCCATAATTCTCAAACCTCAGTTGAACAGTCGTTAATATTAGGCTTAAATTATTGCATAAAAATGAAAATTAATAGATATAAGAACACTAAATCAGGGTGTCGAGTCAATGACTAAAATGTATTCCTGAATATTTGCTTCCATGTGTTCTAATAATATTTGTTTTAATTGGTTACGATAAATCTCAGCATCCTGGTTAATTTTTTCTGATTTAAATTGTTTAGAAAAAGGAGATTCGCTCACCAATATTTGTAGCAATTCTCTACCAAGTGGTTTAGAAATCGCTAGTTTCAGTTTTGAATTTTCACCAACCAAAGTCAAGGTCTGATTGGCAGTAATTTTATTATCTTCAAAAAGATTTGGTACTAAATGGAAAACTTTTTTATCTACAGTGTACATATTGATTAAAACATACACATCTTTGTTAGAATTTAAGTAAAGACTAAATGGCTCACCTAAACGATATTTTTTTCCTTTTTCTTTAGATGTCCATGCAGTGAGCTTAAATTTATTCGTTTCATCTCCCCAGGTATAAGTTTTTTTACTAGTCTGTACTTCAACCGCTGATTTATTAAGATGAGTGGTTCTAAATATTTTTGCTGCTAATCTAAAGCTTCCATTTTCATCCAAACTAACTTTAGGAATAGTACAATCAAAGTTATCTGATTTAAGTAAACTACCTGATAAGACAGTGCTTTTGTTTTTTCCTACATCAAGCGAACTATTTGAATTAAACCATTCTCGACGGCAGCCATCAAAATAAGTTAAACTTAAAGATGAATTGTGGCCAATTTTAATTTTGTCATTGAATATTAGATCATCGCCAAAATCTACTTTTGAGTTTTCTTTAGCAGCATAAATAACATCCCCGCTAACATTTGTTACCATGCCAACTGTTGTCGATGAATAGCTCTGTTTTGAAAAGGCTAGCATTAAAATAATAGGGAATATAATAATCTGTATGGTGTGATGTTTTAACATGGAATTGTCTTTGAATCTTAAGTTAAAATAGAATTTCATATAATAATCCATAAGCAATTGATATTTCCAGTTAAAAAAACATATAAGTTAATTTATTTGAACATCTTCCTGTTAACAAGGAGAATAAAAAATTAACAAAGTTATTTGATTTTTATCAATATCAAACTAATTAATAAACGTTAGACTTAATTTCATAATTTCTGCTCATTACAATTGATGCCTCATGATTCCTATTGAAGAACAAAAACTACCGGTTGAAACTAATAAGTTAGCATTATTTGCTTTGGGCTTTCGTCCTTTTTTTCTCTTAGCGAGTGTATTTTCAGTCATATCAATGCTGCTTTGGTTTTTTATTCTGCAAACCAATTTAAATCTTAAAATTTCAAGTATCTCGGTTATTCAATGGCATGCACATGAAATGGTATTTGGTTATAGTATGGCTGTCATAGCCGGTTTTTTATTAACTGCCGTAAAGAACTGGACAGGTGTGCAGACGATTCAGGGAAGGTCATTATTTATATTATCTCTATTTTGGTTTCTAGCCCGAGTGTTCTTTAGTTTTAATTGGCTGTTAGTTTCATTAATTTTTGATACCTTATTTTCAATCTTTTTTTTATATTCTGTTATCAGGCCGGTATTTGTTGTTAAGCAGTGGATGCAACTTGCCATTTTATCCAAATTACTATTGATTGTTATATTTCATTGGATCTTTTATTTAGGTGTTTATGGCTATCTCGAGACAGGTACACACTTGGGTATTTATGGTGCATTTTATTTGATTATAGGCCTACTTTTGACAATGGGTAGACGAGTTCTGCCTTTCTTTATTGAACAAGGCGTGAATGAACAGGTGGAACTTGAAAACTCTAAAATTCTGGATCTGTCCAGCCTGTTTTTGTTTTTAATTTTCTTTATTGTTGAAGTCTTTGTGGCGAATAATCTAATAGCTATCGCAGTATCTCTATCATTGTTTATGATCAATTCGGTTCGATTATTAAGGTGGCATAGCAAAGGGATCTGGACTAATCCTATGCTATGGAGTTTGTATCTTGGATTCTGGTTTATTAATCTGGCTTTTTTACTGTATGCACTGACTAAGTGGTTTAATTTATCGCCGTATTTGATGCTGCATTTATTTGCCGTTGGCGGTGTTGGTTTAATTACTCTCAGTATGAGTAGTCGGGTCAGTCTCGGTCACACAGGACGAAATGTTAATCAGCCCCATTTTTTATTAAAGTATGTGTTCTTATTCATGTTGTTAGCAACTATTAGTCGGGTTTTCTTACCGATGATTTGGGCAGATTCCATAAAATCCATGATATTTATATCTCAAGTATCATGGATTTTAGCTTTTGTGATATATAGTGTTGTCTATTTACCAATTTTTATTCGTCCTCGTGTGGATGGAAAGCCTGGTTAATCATCATTTAGCGGGCGCTTTCCAGCCTAGTACTTTACCTTCATCAAACCAGATAAAACTATGTAACTTAGATGTTCGATGATAATACCAGGTAACAAAAATTGCTTCTTCAATTTTTGCCGGACTGCCCATTAATTTCGCTATTTCAGAGGTTGTCATATCCTTCTTTATCTGTAACCACAAGATAGGATCTTTCCAATCCTCGTTATTTTTAGCAGAAGACAACTGTTTTTCTAATCGTTCAATTTTCTTCTCTAGTATATCTAGTTTGTTTGCAAGATCTTGAATAGTTAAACTCTCAGCATTAGCTGAAAGAAACCAACAACAAAATAATACGGAAACTATCTTTTTATACATCTATTTATTAATTTTTTTGTAAGCCGGGTGCAATTAAAGAGGTTGGTTTATTGGTGTTCATTTTAGCATGAGGAGATGCTGAGCTATGAGGATTTTGTTGATGACCTGTCATTTCATCAAGCAGTTTTATTTTATTTTTTATATGTACCTTATAATCTTTAGCCATTTTATTATCAGGATCAAGTTTTAGTGCCTGACCTAACATATGACTGGCAAATTCATAATTACGAGAATGTTCATATAAAAATGCTAATCCAATAAAAAGTTTAGGATCTTCAGGAGATAAAGTAATTGCACTCTGCATAACTCTAACCGCTTTAGAATAATGTTTTTGTAATATCAAAACACCTATTAGTTTTCTATGAGCTTCCATGGATTTTGGGTTCTTTTCAATATGCTGTTCCAAAATTGTGACGGCCTTAGTTAGCATATCCTTTCTTTCAGGTGATTCAATATCTAATTTTGATGCCTGAATATATAAATTAATTGCTTCCGTTAATGGTGTCTTTGAGGTATCCATTTGTTTTGCAAAAACACTAGTATAAAAAATACTTAAGCTAATAATTAGCAGTATGTTCAAAAATATGTTTCTCATGATTGTGACCCTATGGTTTAGATTTTATCTAGATAAACTTGAATGTATATGACGAGTCTAATAGATAGGCTAACATAAAAAATCCCCCGTACAAGAGTTAACTTATACGAGGGATGATATACTTCTATTTTGTAAAAAATATCAAATTAATGTTTACTATAACGCTTTTTAAACTCAGCTTGACGTTTCTTACGTTCTGCAGCTTTCTTAGCATCTTCTTTGCCTAAGAACCACTTATGCGAATCATGATTTAATATTTTATCAATCACTTTTTCAAGGTTCATTGCAGCTTTCTTATCAGCAGCACTACCATGCTTACCATGTTCAGCTAACTCACGTAACTCAGGTATAAACTCAGTATAGAAGTTCTTACCTAGGTCATAAGTACCTTCCCAGTGAGTAATATCTGGTCCCATCATAGAAGCAGCCATACGTGCACGACGTCCTTCATGGTGCCATAATTCAAACCAAACAAAGTCAAGTTTAGTAGAGAACTTAGGTCCTTTCATTAATGGCTTTGCAGCGTTCATTAACTCAACACCTGGCTTACCATATTTACGATTATACATTTCAACTAAACCGTCATATTGAATATACCAGTTATTAACCCATCCTTCTTCATGACATGATTGACAAACATCTTTCATATTGTCACGACGTTCATCAAAGCTAAGAGATCCTTTTACCCAACCTTTTTTCTTAGATACTTTAGGCTTGTTATCCCAACTAATACGGTCACCAACATCATGTGTGATACTTTGATTTTTAGTCGCACTCATGTGACAAGTAGCACAAGTAGGAGCTGCCCAGTAATCTTCTCCAGGAATCCACTTAGGACTATCTAAATTCATCTTTTCACGATTAGCATAATAGTTAATTCCGTGCTTAGATTCGTTATAGATTTCTATTTGAGGATGATCTGGTCCCATATGACACTTACCACAATTTTCAGGCTGACGAGCTTGTGCAGCTGAGAACTGGTGACGTGAGTGACAAGCAGCGCAAGTACCTTTTGAGCCATCAGGGTTAATACGACCAATACCGGTATTAGGCCATGTTGCTGGATCTAACATACCTTTTTCGCCTGGTATCATTTTGACTGTAGAACCATGACACTGCCAACAACCATTAACAGCTGCAGCTGAAATACCATCAGGGAAAGCAGGCGTAACCATGCCATTATCACCTTCAATTACTTCTGCTAAAAGGTTATCTAAAGAGCCCATAATCTTACCCGCATCGGCATGATGAGATTTTGCCATTTCTTTAGCTTCCACACTATGACAATTAGCACAGTCTTTAGGTGAAACGATGATAGAGATATGTTTCTTTACCTTCTTTCCATCATGAAGATAGGCATCAACATCACTAGGATCAGCTGCATGACATTCATAACAACCAACATTAGCCCCATAGTGCTTACTAGAGCCCCACATCTGAACTAGACCAGGATTGTTTTTCTTGTGACAAGCCACGCATTCCTTGGTCTCTTTGGACATTTCCATTGGTGCTTGTTTAACTGCAGCATTGGCAATAGTACCAATCCACAAAGAACAGATAATTGCTATATAAGCAATCATATTTTGGCGTATCATAATGCTTCCCCCCTAGTAATCGAATGAATCGATCACAGCTTATAACTACGTAATTTGAATATCCAATATAATGTCTATGGATAAGTGCATAACGGTTCGACAATACCATACAAAAAGTAATGTTAATTGATTTAGATCAAAAAATGAGAATTATTTTTCCTGGTGGATAAATTCACTTAAGCCTTTATCATCTAGAATAGTAATGGATTTATTCTCTATTTTGATAAAGTGATATTTATCAAAATAGGCTAATGCTCGGGAAAGAGTCTCCGGTTTCATGGATAATCTGGAGGCAAGTGTACTTTTAGGCAAATCAAGCTTAAATTGTTGATTGCTATTGTGCTTTGAACTTTCTAATAAATAATTGGCTAAACGGCTTTTTGTGCTATAAATTGTTAAAGATTCTATATCACCAACTAATTGATGAATGCGCATACTCATCGCACCAAGTAAAGAGAACATAGAAGCATTGGATTGTTTTAATAAGCTGGCATATTGTCTTGAATTGATAGCAATTAGTTCCGTATCTGATATTGTTGTTGCCTGGACCGGATATTTAAATTTATTTAAGAAAACGAGTGCTTCAGCAAAAAAATGTCCAGGGCGGATAATTTCAATCACTTTTTCAGTTCCCTCTTCGGATATCCGAGTTAATTTTATTAAGCCTTTTACAACATAATAAAAAGTGACGGCATCCTGTCCTTGATGAAACAATGTTTTTTCATTTGGTAAGTTAACAACCGTCGACATCTGATCAACTTTTGATAAAATTTCTGGTGAAAAACTGGAGAATAATAGCGTTTCTTTTAAAATTTCTTTTATCATTTAAATATATAACGGCTTAATTATGGTTGAAAGGTCGTCCTGTTAATATAAGAAGCATAAGAACCAAGAAAAATCAAAATGCTCTGGATTAAAGACAAGTCCTAGTGAATCATAAAGTAATCTCTCATCCAGGCAAACAATTTCTGAACATTAACTTCACTATATAGAATTTTCAGATATTCTCCTTCAGGATCTTTATTTCTAAAACAAAACTGGTAATTGATAATATCAGGCTGTTGGTCATTTAAAATAAGGATAATACGTTTATTCGTTTTTAAACAATCAATGGTCATGACATCAGTAGCAATGCCATTTTTCCTCATGTTTTGGTTAACACCCACGATCGGATTAATATCTTTGAATTCCTTTTGAATTTGGCTATGTGCCTCGGTGGCCGTATCACATAGAGCGGATAGTTGTTTGGTCAGCAAGATATTAGCCTGTTAAGTTGTGTTCTTAATCCATTTAGCCATCGTTAGCAACCATCAGCAACTTATGTAGTCCAAGTCATATATCAGGGTTTGTTTGTCAGACGATTGCAGTGAAAATCAATAATAGAGAATTGTAATACGTTTTTATATAATCTAAAACTATTTTCTCTCTTCTTTACTTTAGATAAAAAGGAGTGTAGGGAGTAAGAAGTAGCTATTGAATATTAAATAAAATTTCTTAATTGTTCTAAAATTTTAATTATTTCTTGCGATGATTCCTGATATTCAGATAATAAATGATTTGCCTGTTCAACCCTACCAGATTGAAAGTCGACAAGAATAGTGCCTGCCAACTGGTGAAAGTTTTTATGAATTTTTTTTAAGTCTTTAAACATTTGAGTTTGTGATATCTGTTCAGCTTCATTGGATATGATCCATTTGCCCAGAGAACAATTAATATCGGTAGAAATTAGTGATGAATCTACCAGGTTACTCGTTTTTTGATCAAATAGACCTTCAACAAGTACTTTCCACTGATAATGTTCATTGATTACTTCATCTATATTCATTAGCAAAGTATATCGAATAATTATTGGATGTAAACAAAAAAATAAGTTAGATGACTGACTAAAACCAACAGCTAATAATTCAATTTGTTAAGATTAAACGGAGTAATCTGGATTTTGAAGAACCGTACAATTACTGATAATTATTTAGAGTAGGAAATATCAGAGTCAAACCGCTATAACTTAACCTTTATTCATTCTGTTACATAATAGGATTTTTTATTTGAATGATAAATGATAGCCTTGTTTGACTCCGCTATTAGTTTATTGTTTATTTATTAAAACGGCAGTTGCCTGGACCTCCATAATTGCTCATTCGTTTGCCATATTGCCCATGTTTACCTGGACCTCTACCACGCTCTAAACGTTGCTGTTGATGTTGCTTAAATTGTTCTAACTGATCTGCGTTAAGTACTCTACTAAGTTTATCGGTCAAGGATTTACGATGCTCATCACGCCAGGTTTTTGCCTGATGACGATGTTCAATCATGATATCTTTAACCTGTTGATGCTGTTTAGCATCCATATTTAAAGCTGCTGCCATTCTGGAACCATCGCCATACCCAGGTGTAAATCCTGGTCGTCCATCACCGGGATAAAAAGCGATACTGGCAGTGCTAAAAGAAACAATGGCAATTCCGATAAAGATTTTTGATTTAATGTTTAACATCTTATTTTCTCCTTCATTATGAAATAATAACTTTTGCTTTCGAATCAATTGTAGGTTGTAACTGTGCACTTGCAGTGGATAAAGTATGGAGAAATTGTGAATTTTTTTGATTGTTTGTGTTTATTTATGTGAATGTGACTAAAATAGTCAATAGAAGGAATGATACGATAAAACAGTCTATAATCATTTGATATCGGTTAGAAATGCACTTAAAAATTTGGCACAAACTGGCTTTAATTTTAATCATATGCTCATTGCTTAGTCTGGCAATAGGGCTTGGTCTGTCACATCATCATTTTAAACAGAGTTTTATTGATTATTTACAACAACAGGAAAACAAGCGTCTGGACTTATTAAGCAAGGATTTATTGCAAGCTTACCAGAAAGCAGGTAGTTGGGAATTTATTAGAGCAAATAAGCGCTTATGGACATATTACTTACGTTCGATAGGTAATATCAATCGAATGTCTCCTCCTACACATGGCCGTCCCCCCCCTCATCGTCATTTTCGACCAAAACTATTAAGCCGTAAAATTTCGCTATTGGATCAGAATAAAGGCTTATTGGTTGGTACAAAATTAAGGCAATCAGATGCTATGCTTTTACCAATCACGGTAGAAGGAAAAACTATTGCCTATTTACAATCAAAAAAACTCAATAGAATAACGGAACGATTGGATGTTATTTTTGAAGAAAAACAAAATCAGGCTTTTAAGATTAATGCCTTAGTAGCGATTATTATTTCCATTATGATTGCTCTGCTTGTTTCACATTATGTTAAAAAAAGAATTAATATCTTAAACTGGATGGCCAATAAACTAACCTCTGGTAATTATCAAAACAGGATTGATATTAATCCTCCTGATGAACTGGGACAATTAGGGCTTGATCTTAATCAGTTAGCGAAAACACTGGAGAAAAACCGGCAGTCTCAACAGCAATGGATTGCTGATATTTCTCATGAACTTCGAACGCCGGTGACAATTCTTAAAGGTGAACTTGAAGCACTTGATGATGAAGTGCGACCAATGAATAAGTCAGCGATTCAGTCTTTATCGGCGGATGTAGAACGCTTAAATAAATTGATATCAGACTTGTATCAATTATCTCAGGCGGACATTGGCAGTTTAAAGTATGAAAAAACACGGTTTGATTTTAATGGCTTAATTAGTGAGATAAGTGAAAGTTTTTCAACTCGCTTTAAAAAGTATCATTTAGGTTTTAAAGTTAAAAATCAGCTTCCTGCTCAGTTTGCTATTTCTGCAGATAGACAACGATGTTATCAATTACTGGGTAATTTGCTGGAAAACTCCTGCCGTTATACTAAACAAGGAGGAACGGTACAAATCCATGTTAAAACCACCAATAATGAGTTGATGATTGAAGTTGAAGATTCTGCCCCTGCAGTTGCAGAACATCAAATGTCTTTACTATTTGAGCGCTTATACCGGGTAGAAAGCTCTCGTTCGCGTAATAATGGTGGAGCTGGGTTGGGTCTTTCAATAGCAAAACAGATTGTTCAGGCCCATCAGGGAAGTATCAATGCAGAACATTCGGTATTGGGAGGGCTTAAAATTATTTGCCGTTTGCCGCTTGAACATAGATGGAAATACGAGAGTGAATAAATTAATTCTAATTGTTGAAGATGAAATAAAAATAGCTAATTTATTGCAGGATTATTGTCAGGCTAATGAGTTCCAAGCACATATCATCTATGA
>JADGAU010000210.1 GCA_015231865.1 Gammaproteobacteria bacterium
TAAAAGTCTTCGTATTTTCATGATTTGCCACTTGACTCAAAGTATCAGTTTAATTGTATACCTCTTTCTAAAATCAATCATTTCCATCTTCAAGCTAATATTTAACAACGGTTATTGGAGTCTGCTCTTTTTCACATAAATTAATCGAATTTAACGTACCTTTTGATTCTCCATCCCAAAAGGCAATTGCAGCATCACTGTTCGAAATAATATCTTTATTCCTGATAATGCCGGCACCACGACCATACTTTTTCCAATCTGGTTTAAAAATTATTGTTGCTATATTATTTTCAAATGCATATTTCTCTGCCAATGAATCAGCACCTTTAGCACCACCGGAGATAATACATGTAATATTGTTAAAATTATCATTTAGAGTTGATTTAAGTAAATCATAATTATTAAACGAACGTGAACCAATAATAGCTAATTTCATTACAAATCTACTCCGGTTATAAAAATAAACAGTTAAAATAAAACCTTATAATTTTCAATCAATACACATTTAAAATTTAATTTTATAATTAACTGTCGTTCTATAATTTCCCAGGGTGTTAACCTGCCCACTAATACTGAAATTTGTATTATCAAATGAAGCTAAATAATCAGCGCCAATATAAGCAATAGTTTTCGAGCTGATTTCAGCAGAATATTGACTATAAATCATCGTGCCACTGGCATCAGTAGTTGCAGGTAACGTGAAATCAATACCGCTACTATAAACTTTAGGCTGCAATCCAAGATAAGTAGTTATTTTATTGTTCTGAATTTCTCTGTTATAGCCCAAAATGGCATAATAAGATTTAATATCGTTAATATTTGTCACCAAACCTTTTTCAAAATTAGTACTGGAAATCATAGCACCACCTTGTAACCAGTAATCACCCATCGTATAAGTTGTATTTAGTTCAATACTTTTAGTATCTTTGATATTACCCCAAATACCGGAAATAGTTGTCCATGGACTTTCTTTTATTTTGCTATAAGTAATATTGGTTTTAAGATTATCCTTTAAGTCATAACTATACCCTAAAGCTAAACTTTGACTTTGCTCATTCAGCGAAACTATAAAGTTTCCTGTTTTATATTCTTTAGCATCAGTAAATTTACTTGACCATGCACGAGTTTTTTGATGGGATAAATACTTCATACTCATAGTATTTTTATCACTAACCAAAGGGGTAAGATTTACTTTAAAGTCCCGATCATAACTATCGACAGCCGTTATATTACTTACTGCATTAACAGCACTGGGGCCCATATCAATACCCACGATAGAACCAGTAATAGGATTAGCATTTCCGGTTCTACCGGTTGTGCTAATACCTAAATCACCAATTGGTTGAGTCGCTTTATCTAAGTTCATTAGACCTTGACCGTGGGTATTAAGATCATAGTTAGGTAAGTCTTTATTTGCTGTAATTAACATTACCTTAACTAAGTTCTCACCTTTCATATAAGGCCATAGTTGGTGGAGGATTGCGAAACCACCTGCTACAGCAGGTGCAGCCATACTAGTTCCAGACATTGTTCCCCAATCACCATCATTTTTAGCTGCTTTGATGCTTGTTCCAGGAGCTAAGATATAGAAATCACTGGTTCTATAATTATCATTACATTGAGTAGTATAATCTTTACATACGTGACCGGCTTTGGCTCCTTCAATTTGCTGAGTATCCATATTATAGTTGCCTACAGCTACCATTCTACCACCTAGTAATAAGTTACCATCAGCATCTTCAGCTGTTGCAAAAGTGGCAGGGTTTTGGACATAGCCTAAGTTAGAATTACCTGCTGATACGGTTAAAACTAATTCACTTGGCATTGCTTCCTGCCATTTTCTAACATCTTCCAAGTTATAGTAGTTGGCACCGCCATAGTAAATATGATCACTTGTATAAATTCCAGTTTCTGGATTTTGGACCGAAGCAAGATAGTCATTTGAATAATTAGTGTTAGAACTTAAGTTAGCAACAACTATATCATCTTTATCTTTTGCCCAATCAAGAGCGCCCAAAGCATAATACATACCCCGGCCTGTATCAGAAATTCTTGCAATTGCTAAGTCGGCATCATAAGCGACACCATGAGTGCCTAAGTCGTTTCTTCTACCGGCGGCAATACTTGCTACATGAGTACCGTGACCGTGTGTATCTTCCATACCACCATCATATCCCGGAGTCCAGGAGTATTTAACTTTACCAACTAAATCTACGTGATCTGTATCAAATCCTGTATCCATAATCATAATAGTGGAACCTTTACCGGTTAAACCTCTTGCATATGCGGCAGGTGTATTAACTTCTAATACAACACCATTATCAGATTCTAATGTGATTTCATAAACTGGAAATATTTCATCAGTTGTTAAATCAATCGTAGTTGTATCAACTATTTCTTCTTCAACTATTGGAACAGTTGTTATAGGGGGTGTGACTTCTTCTTCAATTAATTCATCTATAATAACTACACATTGATGTATTGGGCTTTTACCAGGATTAGAACTATCGCATCTATCTTCGTCATTTCCGTGACCGTTGTTGCCATCAAAGTCAGTGAATGTTTCCTTGTCAGCTTTACCTTTATTACTTTTACCCCAATTACTCCAGTTGCTGAAGTTATAGATATTTGAAGAAACAAATGTTTCATGAGGTTCATATTCAAATGATGATGCATGCATTGAAATTGCTGACATTGAAACTGCTAATGCTATCACTAATAATGGTTTTTGTGCGTTCATTTTAACTACTCCTTTCAGAATGTTTCAGAAACATTTCTACAGAACAAACGTGAATTTGATTTCAAAACTCACTTCCTAAAGTATGGAATGACTATAATCGATTTATAAGTCGTATTATGTCGTTAAAATATTCTTAAGAACTCATTTATAAAAATTAAACTTATATGACAGAATATGACTAAACATTCTGATATTTATGGTTAGATTTTGAAAATTTACCTAGATGATGAAAGAAAAACACCCAAAGGTTGGATTAGAGTTTTCTGGCCTGATGAAGCAATCAAATTGAAAAAAGAAAAAGGAATAATTAAGTCGATGCCAAGAAATTTTGTACATAAGCTTTATGATAATTGGATGAAAAAAAATATTCACCGGTTTCATCAAAAACCTTTTATTTCAGCTAAAAGAAAATGGGGCTATCATTTTAAATTTAATGGAATTACCAGCTCAATCAAAGGCCATATCAATAAATACGGCCTTTCTATTGCAGTTGAATATGAAAATGAAGTCTATGATTTAATTTTTGATATCGATATTATCCCTACCCGTTCTATTGATGGCTATTATTGTAAATTATGCGATGACGCTTTTATCAACGGTGATAGAGAAGATAAACCTTCAATTTACCCGTCAAAAGCCAATTTATGGGAGGAGCATACACTTGAACCTTTTCTAGACTGGTCAAATACATTTTTAATTCAATCAAATTGTTTATGTCTTTCAGGCAATCTCCACAAAGGCTGGACAAGTGCAATAATCAAGAATAAAGAAAAAGCTCATAATGGCAATTACGACTTTATTATTCCAGTAAAGTTGAACTAATTTTATAAATAATTTTAAAGCTCTGATATAATTAAAATATACATTAAACAGCAAACTCAGATTATTACCTTCTATAAGTCAAACAAAATAGAGTTAAAATTTTATAGCGAGATACTATTATTAATCATTGATTAATAACTTATGCAAATTTAATAATAAGTTTATGAAAGAATTTTTTGAAACAATTACATTTATTATTGCTATTGGCACATTGTTAATAATATTATTTATTGCTGTATTAATATCTCTTTATCATATATATGCACGTTGGGATACCTGGGGACCATATTTTTTAACCTTTCTTATTATACTAACCCTATTTTACGAGGCTATATATGATCATGTTATTGGTACTTTATGGTTTGACAATATATCAAAAAAAGTTTTTTATTATGTTAATTTTTTTGGTGGCTTATTTTTTATTGCTAACTGGAACACCTGGGGACCATATTTTTTAACCTTTCTTATTATACTAACCATATTTAACGAGGCTATATATGATCATGTTATTGGAGAATTGTTTGACAATATATCAAAAAAAGTTTTTTATTATGTTAATTTTTTTGGTGGCTTATTTGTTATTGCTAACT
>JADGAU010000211.1 GCA_015231865.1 Gammaproteobacteria bacterium
ATCAAATCATTCAAGAAGGACTAGAAAATATTAATCGTATTTTTCAGGATCATGAAATTATTTTAAACATTAGCCTTGATATAACAAAATTTTCTAATATTTCAACTAAAAAAATCTTGAAAAAGAAATTTTCAAACAATATGCAAATTATATTTGGGAACATGAGGTACTTGAAAAGCCTTACCCTAAAATCCTCAAACGATATAATAATCATAAAAACTTAGACAAATTTTATGAGGAACTATATAAAGTCATGTTAGCTGAAGAAAATTTTTTTTATCAACCTCTCGAAGATCTAGTTTTTGATTTAGGTAATACTTAATTTTATAATTTGTTACGATAAACATCACTTATTTTAAAAAGACACAAATAAGTACACATTTTTTAAACCTACCCTTAATGAGACTTAAATCAGATTAGTTTAGATAGCAATCTGAAAAAACTATTATACAATCATCCTTTATCATTACTGTAGGATTTACTATACTCTTGTTTGGTGTACCAGGTAGCTCTACCTTTACCATGACTAATAATTAACCCATCTTTGACTAATTGTTTAATCCTGTTTTTTATTGTTGGCTTTTTAGCATTTGGTAATAGCTCACAGGCTTTAGCTAAATTGATTCTTCCTTTATCTTCAATATGCTGCATAATCACCGCACATTCTTCTGGTAGATTCGAATACTTTATTATGGCATTCGTTTTTACTTCCAGATGTTCTTTTTGTTTTTTCAGTGAACGGAAAAAGAAATTTAACCAGGGTTCCCAGTCTGTTTTATCCTGATGCTCTTGTTCTGTAGTAAATAAGGTTTTCTGGGTTCTTTGTAATGCCAGGTAATAAGTATCTTTGTTTTTTTCAATAATGCTTTCCAGTGAACTATAAGGAATATAGCTATAACCCGCTTTTAACATCAAAAGTGTTACCAGGATACGGGACAATCGGCCATTACCATCCTGAAAAGGGTGGATAGCCAGGAAAACTACATTAAAAACGGCAATAACAATTAACGGATGATAGCTTTTATCTGCTAATGATTCCCTAGTCCAATAAACCAATTCCTGTATTTTAGCAGGCGTATCAAAAGCCGAAGTGGTTTCAAATACAACCCCCAAACTCTTTCCGTACTGATCAAACGCTTCAACACTATTTGAGTGTTTTTTGTATTCCCCCATATGGCGCTGATCTTTTTCAGACAATCTCAATAAATCTCGATGCAGCTGTTTAATATAATTTTCAGAAATTTGAATATTCGTGTAGTTATTAAAAACTGTTTCCATTACCTCTGCATAACCAATCACTTCCTGTTCATCACGACTGCTAAAAGATTGCTGCCCAACCTTACCAAGTAATGATTCAATCTCAGAATCCGTTAATTTAACGCCTTCAATACGAGTACTTGAACCAATACTTTCGATAGTTGCCACATGACGAAGATGAGTTAAATATTCCGGATTATGATTGCTTTTGACTTCCCATGAAGCATTAAACGCATCAAGTTCAGCGATTATTTTTAGCAGTTCCTGGGTGATGGTGAGGTTAGATAGATTCATAAGGATATTTGTTAGAATATTTATCTAATTTTATCCGATTTTATCCGTAAATCAAATTTATTATCTGATTCTTCACCAATTAGTACTAATGACCTATTGCTGTAATTTTAGAGAATTTAATTTTCCTGGTAAGCAGCCATTCAGAAAATTAAATTTATTAACTTCTGTAAATAAAATACAATAAGATTTGGTCATTGGTTTTGGCATTTTTTGGCTTTTTAAAATGACAAAAAATCTCCTTTAGCTGCCTTTCATGATGTTGTTTTGTTTAAATTATGAATTAAACAGATGCGACCTTTTGAGTCATAGGCTAAAGTAAAAATATAGCAGAGTGTATTTTAATGATTCTCCATAGGAGTCATTGAATGGAGAAGATTTTTATTAACAGTAAAACTGCTCTTTCTCCTAATTCTGAATTCAAAGGTTATAAATTTTAAATTCACAACAGAAATAAATGTTCTAATTAAGCTAAATTTGATGAACTTAAAATTGAGTATAGAATTTTATGTATTTATAAGGTAAATGCACTTGAATGATTTAAAATATTATAAAAAGAGCACCTCCATTACTTTTGGAGGTGCATTTAACTATGTATTAGAAAGGTATTTTTTAGTGTAAGAACTAAAATTAAATTATCAGATATAGTTTCATGAAATAATAGTTAATGACATTTACTACAACTAATATTTTTCTCATTATGTTTTTTGTGCCCCTCTTTAAAATCACTGAAGGAACCAAACTTCCACTCTGAGGCTTTTTTCCCAGAGTGGCAACCATCAGCACAAGTGTTAGGATTAGCATTTTCTGGCGCATAACCTAATTCCTGTTGTAAGTTCATCCTACTGGTATTCAAATGACATTGTGTACACGCTAAAGCATCATCTGAAGGGCTTACCTGATGGTTTAGCAACTGATAAGTATCCGTTGTTACCCATTTGATAGTATCACTATCTGAGGCATCCATTCCCTGTTCAATCATATTTTGAAGACCAGATAGAGCTGCTGCATCTGCATCAGCAGTAGCAAAAAAGACACTAGTATCCATAGCAATCAATCGGCTGCTTGCTTCATGCAAAGGGTAATCAGAGGTTTTGTATTTAAAAGGATAGAGCTTGCTGTTAGGATCGTCGATTGAACCATCAGGTTTACTGGTTGAATAAATTCCTGTTACTGCATCCGGATGTATTACATCTCCTAATAAATAGTTATCACTGTAACGATTCCAGAACTTGTATCTTGGAATTACATTATTGGCTTTAGTTAACACAGGATGCTTTGGAGCAAGTTCATGTTCAGATCCAGACTGCCAACTACGATGCATTTCAGTTGCCTCATCCGCAATACTGTCAGAAGCATTTTTACCAAAAACAGGGATATGGCAAGTTTGACAGGCAACTTTGGTTAAATGTCTATTTAAAGACTTACTATCATGAGGCGTAGAGCTATGGCACCCTGAATTTGCACAGTCGACGGGAACATCAAGATCTGTAGGCCTTATATCAGAACCCTTGCCAGCAATGTGATGATGCTGAGTTGTATGACAGTCCTGACAATTTAAATCTGCCCCTGTTTTGGACATGTGGACATCATAATGAAAATCATGGGTGTTTGCAGTGGCCAGAGCTAAATCACCTCGTTTTACAGCATCGCCGCCGCCAGCTTTGGCATGGCAGCTTAGGCAGTTGGAACGATTCGGTTTATGAACTGCTTGTACTGCCTCATCCATGGAAATAGACATGTTATCAAGATCAGGAACCATCACTCCATTTACTTTTTTTCGTTTGTAATCTTTCTGATGACATACCAGACAGTCAATATTTTCAAGTTGTGCCTGAGAAACATTCTGTTCAGGTAATGCACCACGACCAATATGACAGCTCATACATGCTTTTTCATTACCTAAAATGTTTCCGCAGTATGTATTAACTGCTCCTGAAATTTTTCCCTGTAATAAATCAGGCCTGTTCAGCATATAATTCGCATACCCGCCCCATTGATAGTGGGTAGTATCAAATAAATCATGAGCTTGCTGTTCATGACATTCAAGACACATATCCGGACCAGAGTAAGTCAGGTTAGCATGGTTGGAATTAACATTGTTATTATCACTGTCGTTTATGTCTCTTTCATGTTCGTCATCTTCATCTCTTTCATGTTCGTCATCCTTATCTCTTTCATGTTCGTCAACTTCAGACTTTTCATATTCATTTTTTTCATATTCGTAATCAGAAGCAAACACTGGTACTAAACTAATTGTTACTACCGTTAAAATACACAAAAATAATTGCTGTACATTAATATGAATTAATTTATTCATATCTTCCCCCTTAATTATAGTCAGTCAAATCTATCTTGTTACAAATAAACTTTATTAGAATAGATGATTTAATTCTTTTAATTACTTCACAATAAATTACTTAGTTTTAAATATATGTAAATACTAAAAATAAAATAACCACTGATTTATAATGGATATTATTCGATAATAAATAAAATTGAAATGGGATATTTGTACCATATAACGATATATGTTATTGATTTTATGAGTATGACATATGTCGTATATTATTATATTCACTTTCTATGATAAAAAATTAAA
>JADGAU010000212.1 GCA_015231865.1 Gammaproteobacteria bacterium
AATAACTTTTTCTAAACTTTGATAAAATGAATGTCGATTTGATATTAATATAAGTTTAACTACTATACCAGTAATGACTATTGTTAGGAAATTACTTTGAAATCAGAACAACTGCAAAGTGGAAATCGGCATATTAAATTTGCTAGCAGACAACGCATGATTTCTTAATATGGCTTGTAAATAGTGCTTGATTACTCATAAAATGAATGCCGCTACTTTATGTACAGATTAAGCCATATCCTGAGGATCAATATCTATCGACCATTTGACCCGATGATTTTTAGGAAAATGTTCTAACCACTGACCAATAAATTGCTGCAACAATTGTCGATGGTCACACTGAACTAAAACCTGAGAGCGAAAACGCCCGGCCTTTCTTTGCATAGGCGCTGGTACCGGACCAATGATTTGAATACTCTCTTGTGTTTGATTGCTTAATAATTGCTGTGCAATCGCAAGGCATTGATTTAAAAATTCCAGGTTGATTGATTCACTTTTCGCATCACATCTCAGTAAAGCCAAATAACCATATGGCGGCAATTGCATTTGCTGACGATCTTCCATAGCCTGCTGTGAAAAATACTCATAGCCATGGGATAAAATATGTTCATAAAAAGGATGTTCCGGCTGATGCGTTTGTAATACCACCTGACCAGGCTTTTCACCTCTGCCTGCCCTGCCTGCAACCTGGACTATCAATTGAGCCATTTTCTCCATGGCGCGAAAATCGGTTGAAAATAGGCCTTGATCTATATCTAAAATAACCACTAAAGTCACATTAGGAAAATGATGTCCTTTTGATAGCATCTGAGTGCCCACAAGGATCTGACGATGACCATCCTTCACTTTCATCATCAACTGATGAAACTGGTCTTTACCCCTCGTTGTATCCCGGTCAATACGGAAAATTTCAACATCCGGAAATAAGTTTAACAGCGTTTGTTCGATTCTTTCTGTGCCGGCACCTAATTTCTCAATTTGATCGCTATTGCAGGAGAGACAATTCACCGGAATCGGAAACCGGGTTTCACAGTGATGACATAGCATATAATTGCCTTTTTGATGCGTGGTTAACTTAGCATCACAGGATGGGCATTGAGCCATCCAACCACATTGATGGCAATAAGTAATTGGCGCAAAACCTCGACGGTTTTGAAAAATAATGATTTGATTATTTTGACTTAATTCTTCTTCAATACGTGCTTTTAACTGATAAGAGATACCATGCTCAATTTGTTTATTACGAACGTCCATTAAACTTATTTTTGGTGCAATTGCATTGCCTGCACGCTTAGTTAATCTTAGGCATTGATACTTCTTTTGTCTGACATTTTCCAGAGTTTCAAATGATGGTGTGGCAGTTCCTAATAAAACCGGAATGGATAAAAAGTTGGCTCGTATCATTGCAATATCACGGGCATGATAACGGAAGCCTTCTTGCTGTTTATAGGAAGAATCATGTTCTTCATCCAGAATAATTAAGCCCAAATCAGGCATCGGGGTAAAAATAGCTGAACGTGTTCCTATAACAATTTTTGCTTTGCCTTCTGCTGCTAAAAGCCAATTTTTAAAACGCTGTTTATGATTTAAAGAAGAATGTAAAGTTGCTATAGGCACATTAAATCGTTTTTCAAATCGTTCAAATAATTGAGGGGTCAGATTAATTTCAGGTACCAGAATTAATGCCTGTTTTTGATTTACTAATACCGATTGAATCAATTGCAGATAGACTTCCGTTTTACCACTACCTGTAATTCCATATAATAAAAAAGGATGAAAACCATTTTTTTTCTCCAGCACCTGTTCAAGTGCAAGTTGCTGTTCATCGTTAAGCTTTAGCAATAATTCTTTATTAACATTTTTCTCAGAGATTTGTTTAAAAGTATCAACTAATTCATTCTGGTTAATAGTTTTTAGCTGCTTGTGAATCAGACCTGCCTGTTCTAATTTTTTTATTGCTGCTTGCCACCCCGATATTTCCTGACTTTTTAACTGACTTTGAAAAAAACCCTGTTGATGCGTTTTAAAAAAATCCAGTAATTCACTTTGCCGTTTGGCTCGTTTTAGATCTTCTGACTGAGTTTTATTACCCAATTCAGTTAATTGCCAAAAATTTTCCTGCTCGACTATACAATCACGAAGTTCCGTTTCTGATAGAGCTTGACGTACTAATACAGGCAGGCATTGTTGCATTACTTCGCCGATAGCATGGTGATAATATTTAGCTGACCATAAGGCTAATTTCAGTATTTCTTTACTGATAAAAGGCTTTTCATCCAGAAAATCAATAATGGCTTTAAGTTTATTTAATTCAATATCGGTTTCTGTTTTTACAGATAATAAAATACCAACTTTTTTTTGCTGTCCGAAAGGGACAAGCACTCGTGACCCAATACGATGTTCAAGCATAGTGATATCTAAGGCTACATCATTAACTAAAAAATCAAAATTAGTCAGTAACGGCACTGGTAAAGCAATTTCAAGAATAACAGGAGATGGTGACATGTTTATGGCATAATAAGAATTTAAACAACTGACAACTGACAACTGACAACTGAATAATATGATAAATGATTGGTCTCAAATACTCGAGAAAATTAATTCAACACTTAATGAAGATCATCAATTTTCTTCGATCTCATCAGTTTCTGGTGGCGATATAAATGATGCGTATCATTTAAAAACATCTCTCCAATCTGAGAGTGTCTCATTTTTTGTTAAAACTAACCAGGCTTCCAAGCTATCCATGTTTGCAGCAGAAGCGTCCTCTTTAAAATTATTTAATCAAGTTCAAGCACTGGTAACACCTAAACCAATATGCCACGGGATTGACAATAGCAGTTCCTACCTGGTTATGACTTATCTTCCATTAACTTCTCGAGGCGATCAATATCAACTAGGCCAGGCAATTGCACAAATGCATAAAGTAAAAGCAAACAAGTTTGGCTGGGAAATCGACAATACCATTGGAGCAACGCCACAATATAATCATCAAATGGATAATTGGCTTGAATTCTGGATTACGCAACGCTATCAACCTCAATTGAGCTTGCTAAAAGAAAAAGGACGATTAAGCAATTCCTTAAATTCAAAAATGCAGAAGTTGATCAATAATCTTGAGCAATACTTTATCAATCATCAACCTTCACCGTCTTTATTACATGGCGACTTGTGGGGTGGAAATTTTTCATTTGATCAAAATGGTCAACCAGCGATCTATGATCCTGCACTGTATTTTGGTGATAGAGAGACAGATATAGCAATGACAGAATTATTCGGTGGCTTTAATCAGGACTTTTATCGAGGCTATCAAGAAACATATCCCCTTGCCGATAGTTATAAAATAAGAAAACCCGTGTATAATCTATACCATATACTTAATCATGCGAATCTATTTGGCAGTTCTTATGCTATGCAGGCAGAACAAATGGCAGAGAAACTTATTTAAACATTAATTAGGAAACCAAAGATGTCGAACAAAACCTTACATACCCGCTTAATCACAATAATACTTTTGTTATTACTCAGTATATTTCAAACCGTTTTTGCTGAAGGCGAAGATGGAGCAGAAGGCGTAGTTTCCGAAGAAGCAGCATATTATGAGCTAGCTCCGCCATTTGTTGTTAATTTAAGAGAAAGTGGTAAGCGTATTCGTTTTCTCCAAGCCAGAATTCAAGTATTGGCTTATGGAACTAAAGCAATTGATCAGGTTAAAATCCACGATGCTCCCATTCGTGATGCATTAATTACCTTACTCGCATCTAAAACCCGTACTGATATTAATACAACAAAGAAAAAGAAAGAATTACAAAAAGAAGCATTGGAAAAAGTACAGGATATACTTAGACAGGAAACTGGACGTAAATATGTTGAAGGGCTTTATTTTACCAGTTTCGTTATACAGTAAATAAAGTTGGCAGTTGGCAGTTAATAAGACTAACGCCATCAGCCAGATTAAAAAAACAATTCTGCCAGTTTCGCACCCGGTACGTCATGGCGCATAAAAGCTTCACCAACTAAAAAGGTGTTTACCTGATGTTCTTGCATAAACTTCACATCTTCCGAAGTATGAATACCACTCTCAGTTACTACAATTCTATCCTCTGGTATTAAAGCTAATAAATCTGTGGTGGTAGATAAACTAG
>JADGAU010000213.1 GCA_015231865.1 Gammaproteobacteria bacterium
TAATTGCTTACGAATTATGTTATTGTTAATTTCGTTCTCTTTTGATTATTTGGTCTTTGAAATCAACTATATAAGATCATTTTTAGAGAGATTTTTCAAGTCTTTCGATCACACGTATGACAAGATTGTAGGTGTTATTTTAAATTCAGGTAAAAATATGAACTTAGAAACTAATCATACCCCCCCTATTGTTTCCGTTGTAATACTCAGTTATAACCGCCCGGAGTATACGAATAAAACACTTAAATCCATTACATCCATTGCAGCAGGTATTCCATTTGAATTAATTGTAGTTGATAATGGATCAGAGCCTGATGCAGTAGACTTACTCAAGCGTTGGGAAGAATTAGGAAAAATTGATAAATTAATTCTGTTGCCATCAAACCTGGGAACATCTCCTGGATATAACAAAGGATTTTCAGTTGCAGATGAACGCTCTATCTATTTATGTAAACTAGACAATGACATCTGTGTACTTTCTGAAAACTGGTTACAAGAAATAGTTTCAGTTATTGAAGATGAATATGATGTAGGCATCTGTGCAACCGAAATTGCAAACCATAAAGGTATAAATCAGGCTCCAATTATCCAGCTTGGATCCGGACACAAGGTTAAGTGTTGGTCGAACTTTCAAGCAGGAGGAGGAGGAATGACCTTCTCAAAAGTACTTTACTATCAATTAGGTACATTTAAAGAAAGTTATGCAGATGGATTGAAACTGATGCCGGATGATATTGAATTTTATTTAAAAGTTCATAAATCCGGCCTTCGCTCATATTATGCCTGTGATGCACAATCTGTAATGCAACTGGATTATGATTATACTGATTACAAAATCTGGAAAAAGCGTCAGTATCACTTGCTTAAAACACGCTTTTTTAGAGTGGCCAATGGTCAAAAACAGTTTAAACCATATATTGCTGGGATTGAATTTGATAAGCAACAATATGTGGCTGGAACTGAAGTCGTGTGTAAAGTATCAATTGCTTGTTCCTCTAATTCGAAAATTGGTATTGGCATGAGCATCCAGTCACATAAGGAAAAATCCCCTTTTATTAGTGACCCTTCAGGAGATATTATGGTATGTGCAAACTCAGGACATAGAGTCTATTTGAGACAGTTTACATTGCCAGAAGATATTTCTTCAGGTAATTATAAAGTCATTTTATCGCTTAGTGATGGTTGGCCAGGCTCTGGAGTCGAAAGTTTTGACCAATACATTGAAGTTAATCAATTAACGATTATAGAAAAATAATGCACTTTATATATGGTTGAGTGCATGTTTCATCATGACTTCAATTTTGCTGACACTAACAGACTTATTAAATGAAACCATCCATGATGCTTTTTTTTCACTTGATGCTCTAACCATAAAAGAAGCAGCACCACCAATATCAACAAACCCACGATGCCATAAATTAAAATTATTATTTGCTGTTGGCGTTACTCTCCAACCAAGACCATAATACCAGTTTGAAGTATTTGGAATTTTTAAATCAGGCTTTTGGTGTATTTTATTAAATATATCCTTTGATAATAAATTATCGAAGTTCAAGGCGAAATTTAACACATCTTCTGTTGTTCCAATAAGTCCGCCTAAAGCATCAATTTCTTCAATACAAAAGGATCCATATGTCTCTGTCACTTTTTCGGTCTTATCATAGATGGCATTAGTGTAATGACCTTCTTTTCTAGGATAATAATAGGCTTCCTTAGCACTACAATCTTTTAGTTTTGTATGCGCTAGTTCAATATTGTTAATGCCAAGCGGTATAAAAATATTTTGTTTTATAAAGTCGTAGTATGATAAACCAGAAACTTTTTCTATAATTCTTCCTAAAACATTATAGCCAAAATTAGAATAGACATATTTTTCTCCCGGTTTATGCTGTAATGCTTGACTCAGCATGTATCTTATAGCATTTTCCTTAGTTGCGTAGTTTTTATCTTTAGTTTCTCTAGCGATATGAGATAGATTAAACATTGGATCAAAAAAGCTTTTATTATTAAAAGGATTTTTACACTCTTTGATTGACCAGCCTGCAGAATGTTGTAACAAATGAATGAGTTTAATATGCCTTAAGTCTTCATTAAATGTCTCTCCGTCTAAAACTTTGTAATCAGATAATATGCCACTTCCAGTAAAAATAAAGTCTTCCAGATTTAATTTGTCTTGCTCTATTAAAATTAATATTGCTGTTGCTGTAATTGGCTTTGTAATAGAAAATAATCTAAATTGTGTTTCATTAGGTAAAATTTTTGTTCTTTTTTCCAAATTAGCATAACCATACCCCTTAGACTTAATGATCTTATTATCTTGGGAGATGACAACTGCAGCACCCGCAATATTATGTTCATTCATAAAGTCAACAATACTTGTATCAAATCTACTGGACCCATCGATTTCAATTTTATTTTTATTTTTATTGACTTCATCATATAGTGACCAGTACTTTGGGGCCCTGGGAGTATCGTAGTTGCCAATAAAATGTTGAACCACTTTATACATATGCATACTATTCGAGCCTTTTACCAAAACTGAATCACCATTTTTTACATAGCTTTCTAACTTTGGTAAAAGGGTCCTAATGCTTTCCGCATGATATTTTTCAATACTTTTAGGAATAATATTATGTAGTGACAACATATGCTGCCCAACGGTGCAGACTAAACCAATATTAATCTCACGTATAATATCAATTAATCCTTTATGAAAAGTCTCACTATTATCTCCAAGCTCTGCCATATCCCCTAAAACAACAACTCTGCGAGTATTATATGAGAGTTTACGACTGCTGAGCATTGAAATAGCCTCTCTCATTGCCATTGGGCTCGCATTCCATGTATCATCAATAACTTCAATTATGCCACTTTTGGATTTTAAATTTACTCTAAACCTCTCCCCTCTCCTAAATACAGGTTGAATTAAACACATTTGTTGAGCTGCATGAACAATATTGGCTCCAGATAAAGCAATACAGGCAAGTGCCGCTATTGAGTTAATTACCCAAAGATACCCATGCATAGCAATTTCATAACTTAAACTTGTACCAAAGACCAAAGCATTTACTTTAGTTGTTGTCCCATTTTGTTGGTAGGATATTAACTGGACATTAGATTCTTGATGTTGCCCAAATGTATGTATATGAATATATTGGTTATTAGTTTTGACGTATTTATAAAGTTGTTCAAAATATTCACTATCTCTGGGTAAAACAACATGCCCGCCAGCAGCGATTCCATCTACGACTTGAGATTTTGTTTTAATTATTGATTCCATATTCTCATGATAAGAGTAATGTGCTGGGGCAATCGCAGTAATCAATCCAATATGTGGGCGAAGAAAGTTGGACATGGGCCGAATTGTGTTTGGCCCCTTCATACCAAACTCCATGACACAAAATTGTGCTGCCTTAGAAATATTGGCTATTTGTGTTTTTAAACCCGGACCACCATTGATGCTTTTATAATTACTATAAGTTAAAGCCTGATTGCTTAATAGTTCTGCAATAATATTCTTAGTAGAAGTTTTTCCTACACTGCCAGTAACGGCAATAATAGTTGCTCTTGATTTATTCCTGGCATCAAGCGCAAGGAGAGCATTTGCTTGTTCAGCATTATCAACCAATAAAACGGGTGCCCATTGGGGAATATCAGCCACTTCTTTATCAACTATGGCAGCACTAACACCCTTATTAAATGCTTCAATAAGTAAATCTATTCTTTTATCGACACTATGTTTTCCTGCAGCGATATATACATAATCATCCTGACATAGTTCCGGCGTTATACAAATCCCTTTAATCAACTGATTTCTAGGCTCATTCATGAGCCATTTAGCATTAATTATTTTAATAAATTCTTGCTTAATCCATAATACAGGCTGGTGAACCAAAGGCATAAATTGCTCCTTCCTATCAGATTTTTATAAGTAGAATTCTTAATTACTTAATCTTTTATCCCTTTTTCCTACCTTTAATTATTTCTTTTAGATACCTTTACTACTACAGGTTTATTTTTATAATGATAAAATTTGCAGTTCTCACAAATATAACCGCGTTGACTAGTAATTTTTGTACTCCAATTAAA
>JADGAU010000214.1 GCA_015231865.1 Gammaproteobacteria bacterium
TGATGCCTGTCCAACCAATATGCATGCTCCTGAGTATATACGCTCTATCTACGAAGGTAATTTTGAACAAGCTGTAGAATGGATATATGAAACCAATCCTTTTGCACACGTTTGCGGTCGTGTTTGTACCCATTGTTGTGAAAGCGCTTGTTCACTTTCTCATGGTACAGAGGCAGAAGATGAAGCAAACTCTTCATCCCAAAACAAGGCACCAATAGCCATCCGTTGGCTAAAACGGTTTGCTATGGATAATGTGCCTAAAACTAAAATCAAAGCCATTGCACGCAAAAATAAGGTACGAACAAAGTCTGGCAAAAAAGTGGCCATCGTTGGCGCTGGACCTGCTGGTTTAACTGCAGCCTATGACTTAGTCAAAAAAGGCCATCAGGTACAAGTGTTTGAAGCTATGCCTAAAGGCGGTGGCATGACTCGCTATGGTATTCCAAACTATCGTTTACCAGAAGATATGCTTGATCGTGATATCGAAGTCATAGAATCAATTGGTGTTAAAATTGAGTACAATTGTAGAATTGGTCAAGACATTAGCCTGGAACAGCTAAATCAGGATTATGATGCTGTTGCTTTAGGACTTGGTTTACAAGATGGGCGCTCGACCAGAATACCCGGTTCAGAAAATGAAAATGTACATAGAGCCGTTGAATTATTAAGAAAAATTCCTTTACTGGAAAAATTTGATATCCCTCGCTCTGCTATTATTATTGGTGGTGGTAATGTTGCTATGGATATTGCTCGTAGTCTTGCCAGATTACAGCAGCAGCAGTATCAGAAAGTTGATGTTACTGTCTCTGCTATGGAGCAATTAGGTGCTTCTTTCTTAGCCGATCCAGAAGAAGTTAAAGAGTCTATAGAAGAAGGCATCAGCATTCTAGATTCTCGTGGTCCTAAAGAATGTGTTATTGACGAAAGTGGTAAATTAACTGGCCTTAAGACAGTGAAAGTCTTATCAATTTTTGATCAGGGTGGACGTTTTTCACCTAAATATGATGAAGACGATCTTATCTTCCACCCTGCAGAAATAGTTGTGGAAGCAATTGGACAAATGGCTAATATTTCCCTTTTGGGTGAACAAATAACTGAAGCGCTTGAATGGAATCGAGGACGAATTAAAGTTGATGCTAGTGGCAAAACTTCATTAGATTGGCTTTGGTCTGCAGGAGATATGGTTAATGGTCCTGATGTCGTGCATGCGGTTAAAGATGGACATACCGTTGCAGCCAGTATTGATCTATACTTATCAGATAATAGTCAGCAAAAATAACAATAAGGAGTTCTCATGAAAGAAGGACATGGTGGTGGTTATCAAAAATTAAGTGAACAAAAAACTTTATCTGAAGTACTTGAAGTTGCTGTTTCTTTTGAAAAAGTTGCTTTTGACTTTTATAGCAGCATGGTTCCAAAAGTCAGTAAAAATATTCGTTACTTATTAGAAGAACTAGCCGAAGAAGAAGAAGTTCATTACAACACCTTTACAGGCTTAAAAGCTGACCCTGAAGTTCTTAAGCAGCTACAGGAAAAAATACAAACTCCGGTTGAAGATCACAAGTTTTCTGATTACACTCACTTGCCTGAGTTTAAGGAAGATTTTGACGACCAGGCAATTTTGCAATATGCACTTGGTAGAGAAGATTCTGCCATGAAACAATATCAGGAACTTGCTGACAATTCACCCGATGGGCCATTAAAAAGTGTTTTTCAGTTTCTTGCCTACGAAGAAACTCAGCACAAAAAAGAATTAGAAAAAAAATACTATGAATTAATTAATCAGGGCGGACCTTCTAGTATTTAAAGCAATCACTATATTCAGTTTTATTAGTACTGAGTCATCTTGATATCTGAAATCAAGATGACTTTACTAACCCGCAAATTCTTACCTTAAGCATTCTTTATCAAGCATAACTTTTCATTAATAGTTTTTGAAATATCTATTGCTATTAACTCGGTCTGAGATAGATAACATACGCGTAATAAAAATTCGTTATTTTATAAGAAAAAAAATTAACTAATTTTATATTAACATGTCTTTTAAATTTTCTTTTCGATTATAATAGTGCTTTTTCTAGAAGAGCTCTTTGACTTTAATCTCAACTAATTTTTATTGAAGATAATGACTAATAATAAAATATCGATTTTTTGTGTGGATGATGATCGCATCAGTCGGCTGATGATGGAAAAAATTCTTGAATCCTTTGACTGTACCTTGATTGAATCAGGAGAGGACTGCTTAAAAGAAATTCATAATAAAGAACCTGATTTAATTCTATTAGATATAGAAATGCCTGGTCTCAATGGTATGGACACTTGTAAACAGATTCGAGCCAAAGGATTTGAGCATGTTTCAATTGTCTTTTTATCTGCGAATGGCTCCTTACCAGAAAGATTGGAAGGATATCAGGCTGGTGGTGATGATTTTATTCAAAAACCCTTTGATGTCAAGGAGTTAATACTTAAAGTCAATACCGTTATCAGTAAAAAACAATTACTCGACAAAGCACATCAAACAATTAAAGATACTACGCGTTCTGCCACTGATGCGATGCGAACCCTGGGCGAAACTGGTATTGTTATTCACTTTCTACAATCAACATTCGAATGCAACTCTTATGATTCTCTAGCACAAAAGATTGTTCAGTCACATAAACAGTTTGCGCTTAATATTTCAATTGAAATGACTATTAATGGAGAGTATCTATACTACAATCTAAAAAATTCATTAGAGCAAAGCGTGTTTGAGTATGTCCGAAATCGTGGCAGATTAATTCATTCTGGCTGTCATACCATTGTAAATTATCCGGGACTTAGTATTTTTATCCATAATATGCCCATAGATAATCCTGAACTCTATGGTCGTATCAAAGATTATACTGCTCTGATTGGTCAAGGTGCCTATTCAAAGCTTAAAGCACTCAAAGCAGAACTATTTGCTAAAAAACAAAGGCAAAACCTACTAGATTTCATTAATAACCTGGCGATTACTGTCAAACAAATCGATCAGGCCTATATAGATCAGCAACTCGTTAATGAGAATATACTATCTGAATTAATTGATGAAATTGAAGAAGCTTTTACTATTTTAGAAATGACCGAAAAACAGGAAAAAAATTTACGAAACTATATCCAAAAAGCAGCTCAAAAAACTCAAAATGTTCATGACACAGGGCTGGCTATAGATAAAGAGTTTGAATTACTGATAAAATATATTAAGTTAATTGCTGAAGAAAATAATACTGAATATAAAGAAGCTGACGATGAGGAAGTAAACACAGAAGTTTTAGAAGAAGACGGCGATGTGCTATTGTTCTAAAGGTTAAATTCCCCCAATAATTCTATCGATAAAGAGTTTAATTGATTTCTGGCTATCATTATCTAATGAAGTGAATTCAATCCCATAGCCATAACCATAACCATTGACAGATTTTCTGGCACTAACGATTTTAGCGTAAATATCACGCGTTTGACCACCAATAAGATTCAAAGCCAGTGAAAAACGAATATTCGTCAGAATGTCGATTTTCTTATCAATAACCGCGAATAATCCATTATAACTAATATCTTTAACGATTCCAGTAATCACTTCTTCAACAACTTCTTTGCCTTCAAGAATATTAAAGTCAAATGGTTGTTCAAAACTTAAACGGATCGCGTTTCGAATTTCCCTGTTTGGATTTTCTAATAAAACGCCATCTTTTTCTATTGCAAGTACTTCATAGAGACTAATCGCATCTTTCTTACCCTTAACATGAACGCTATTAATACTACCGACTTTAACAATATCCCGGACTTTATGGTAGGTATACTCACTAATTAGAATTTGTCCCCTAAGACTATATGATTCAATTCTAGAGGTAAGATTAACGCCATCGCCAATCACCGTAAATTCATTGTGAATTTCTGATCCTAATTGTCCTGCTGAAACTTTATCGGTATTAATACCAATACCAACATAGATTT
>JADGAU010000215.1 GCA_015231865.1 Gammaproteobacteria bacterium
AAAGGTTTAGTAGAAGTCGGAATTTTAGAAGGTGATATAGATTTTTTAATACAGGAAGAAGCCTATAAACCATTTTATATGCATCGTACCGGGCATTGGTTAGGTTTAGATGTACATGATGTTGGAGATTATAAGGTGGATGGTCATTGGCGTGTTTTTGAACCTGGAATGGTTTTAACCGTCGAACCGGGACTTTATATAGGCCGCAATAAAAGTGTTGATAAAAAATGGTGGGATATTGGCATACGTATTGAAGATGATATTGTTGTTACTGAGAAAGGGCATGAAGTTCTAACTAAAAAACTGATCAAAACAGTAGAAGATATTGAAGCTTATATGATTAAATAAAGTTGGCAGTTAATAATCGATAGTTGAGAACGGATCATATATCAGCGTTCAAATTTCGAGTGCTGAGACAATCATAACCAGAAAATTTTTTTCGTTTTACTCCACCGTAATGGGAGGCTGTAAATTTCGTTATATAAATAGATTTATCCCATATTAAGTTACTAATTTTTTTAAATAAATCATCATTAATACTAAGTGTCTTTTTCCCATTTAACAGATCATATCCTTTAGACTTGTTTGTTTTATCATTCCATTAAATTGAATCATAAACATATGGAAGTCTGAAGTGAATATCTAGTTCGTGTTCTTTTACGTCAGTATTTTTGACAATTACTTTTTCAAAAACACCGTGAAGAAATTTTCTCTTTTCTTCAAGATTTAGGTCTTTGAGTTTATCAACTTTCTTTCCAAACTCTTTGACCCAATCAACCCATTTACGATTATCCTCGTCATTCCTTAATTCTTCTTGAAGTAGTTCTTTTTTTCTTTCCTGTTCAGTTCTGTATTCTTCAAGGTTTTTGATTATCTCTTGGGATTATTTTTGTGTTCTTTTTCCAATTATTTTATCAGTTTCTGCATTGATGATAGCATCTGTAATATTAGAAATATCTTTTTCAAGGTTGGAAATCTATGTTTTTGTTTTTTTTATATCCAGAGTTGATTGTCTAAATGTTTTGTTACCAAGTAATTCTTGTTTAATTGTTTCTTTAACCTAGAAACGGCAGTTCAAAAATCATGTAAAATAGTAAGCTTTTGAATATAGGGTATAAATAGATGATCTTACCACCTAAAATTGTTCACCGAAAAGGTGAAGATAAATTCCCCACAAAAAATCCAATTGCAGAGTCTATCGAAGTAGATACTTATGCAGGCAAAGTACATATTGAATGGGATCAAGATGCCGCAGTTACGCCTATTGCTCAATTACCTTTTTTATTCAATTTCTAAAGTTAGGTGGCCGTTTTGATCCCTGGGTAGAAGATTGCCCCTTATATTACAGTAGCAATAACAGTCCTGAAAAAGTTGATGTACTGGGGTCACTTTTTCTTTCTATTTTATCCGGGCACACACGTTATGCTCATTTGACCAATTTAATGAGTGATCGAGTTAACTCAAAATTGCTGGGAATGAACAAAATAGTCAGTGAAGACTCTGCTCGAATAGCGTTAAGACGGATTAATGAGTCAGCGGGTATTGAATGGTTAGAAGAGCACCTCCAATCAAGCTATGAGCCTTTACTAAAAACACCGTGGATATTAGATGTTGATGTTACTGTAAAACCATTGTACGGCAAACAAGAAGGTGCAAAGCGTGGCTATAACCCACAAAATCCAGGACGACCATCGCACACCTATCACACCTATATGATGGCCAATTTACGCTTGATATTGGAAGTCGAAGTCCAGTCTGGTGATTAGTCAAGTTAATAGCACACCATGCCAGGCTTGATCGATTTATTAAAAAGTCTTCCCATTGATGGCCAACCGGAATTTATCCGCGGAGACATTGCCTGGGGAACGGATGGTGTCATGAGCCAATTAGAAGAACTCTATGTGCACTATTTGTTCAAGTTAAAAAAGACACCTCGGATCAAAGATTTAATTAGTAAAAATCACTGTGAAGGTAATTGGACTTATATTGATAAGAACTGGGAAGCCAAGGAAGATCGTATCCAATTACACGGCTGGGAAAAATCCCGACGAGTTGTCATTGTTCGTCGTCAACTGTCGAGCAAAGAAGTCCTTGGTTTAGGCTATGAGGTTAATGGACAGCAACAGCTTGCTTTTATTGAAGAGCCAGAGAATATGCAAGTCTATACCGTCAAGCGGCACCGAGGTGAATATTCTGTGTTGGTAACTGATTTAGATGCTAATGTGGTGAGTATTTTTTACCATTATCGAGATAGAGCTGATTGCGAAAATAACTTTGATGAGATTAAAAATCAATGGGGCTGGGGAGGGTTTAGCACGCAAAAATTAAGTAGTTGTCAATTAATATCACGGATCATTGCTTTAGTCTTCAATTGGTGGAATTTTTTTGTTCGCTTGGCGATACCAGATAAACATCATGAAGCGATTACCTCTCGGCCTTTATTATTAAGCAGTATTGGTAAGTTAACTGAAACCGGACGACAACGTAAGATGACCATTATCAGCACTCATGGTGATACTAAAAAATTAAAGTTAGCTTATACCCGATTAGTTGATTTCTTTAAACGATTAAAGTCGATTGCGCCGCAGTTTAGTTTTCAAGAATGTTGGGCACTTATTTAGCCAAAGCGATGGAGAAATTTAGAATTAATTTAGGGAATAAAACTCAGACCGAATTAATTACTTCTGCATAGGCCTATACTTCGCTCAATTTTTAACCATTTTTACTGTGTTTTTCTTTGCGGTAGGATATTGAACTGCCGTTTTTAGGTTTAAAAACACTGGATTTCGTCAGAATATTAATAAATTATTGATTGAAAAGAGTGATTGGATTTCCTATCCTTCACACCTCTCTTTAAGAGACGGATTTAAAGGCAGTTCAATTTATACAGCTCAGTTTATGCGTAGTTTTCAAATACAACGTAGAAATTAAAATATCACATCCACGGCTGTCATTATATAATTGATAATATGACTGAAACGGTAAAAAAAATCACCTTTGACTGGCTTCAAAGTCAGGAAACACAGGAACTGAATGTGACGGAAGCTGACAGTACATTCTCTTTGGATATTCCAAAAGAGGTCGGAACAGCACAAGCCAATGTCTTAACCATGCCGGATGATTTTACGATTTATAAGGCAGTCCATCGTTATAACCCTGGTTACCGTAGTGATACCTATACGCTGGCTGATGGAGAAATCCGGTTTAACTCACAAACTCTCATTATTGGTACGGCAATAGGCGGCATGGTCACACAATACGACACTCATGCCGGGAAATCTGTTCAATATGGCAATAATAAAACTTATTTCTCCAATACAGGGGGGACTTATCATTCTCATATAATCCAACAGGTCAAACCCACTATCACCGCTCTTGCTATTATTATTTCACATAACACGCTGGATAGATTTATCGGAGAAGCGGCGCGAGTCAATATCCTGAAAACGTTGGGTATTCCAGAGTCTCCTGATGTTGTTAGTCATACCATACCACTGCGAATAACCAAAATTTTACAACAATGTGTACAGCATCATTTAAAAGGCAGTATGAAGCTGCTTTATTCACAGGTCAAAGCACTGGAATACTTATGTGAATTAGTCGAATATCTTGAGCATAAAAAACATCTTATCTCACCGCAGCAAAAACAACTGAATTCTATCCATGAGCTGCATGAATATTTATGCGGTTTAGAAGGGAAACTACCCAGTCTGGTAGAATTGTCTCAACATACGGATATGCCAGTGTGGACACTAAATACCCTGTTTACTCAGGAATACGGCATGACCATTCACCGTTATATTACCAAAGTCAGACTGGAACAGGCCCATGCTGTCATTTTAGAAAGTGATATCGCCTTTAAAGTCTTGGCTTCTAAGCTGGGCTATTCCCATGTCAATCATTTTATCAATGCTTTTAAACGAGAGTTTGGCTATCCGCCTGGTCATTTAAGAAAAACAGCCG
>JADGAU010000216.1 GCA_015231865.1 Gammaproteobacteria bacterium
TTTAAACTTGTATGAAGAAAAGAATAAATATTTGAAAAAAGAGTGTGTAGTTTGTTTTGAAGATAATAATAAAAGTTTAGCACTGGTAATACAACTTGAAAAAAATTCTTATGATTGCCTTTCACTTTCCTCCAATAAAGGTGAGTAGCAGTGTACAAAGAACGCTTAAATTTTCTTCATATCTTGCTGATTTAGGTTGGAAAGCAATAGTTTTAACTGTTAAGGCAATGGCTAGCTCATCTGTTAGTAATGAACAGCTAAAAGAAATTTCACCTAAAGTTACTGTTAAAAGGTGTTTGGCACTTGATTCTTCTCGGCACTTGTCAATTAAAGGAAAATATTTTTCCTGGATGGCTTGGCCAGATCGTTGGAATAGCTGGATTTTAAGCGGAACACTTGCAGGCATTCAAATTATAAGAAAATATAGACCAGATATTATTTGGAGTACTTACCCCATTGTATCGGCAAATGTTATTGCTTTAATTGTTCATAAACTCTTTAAAATCCCTTGGGTTGTTGATTTGCGTGATCCAATGATTGATGACTGGTTTCCTTCTTCTAAGTCCTTGCGAAAAATTCATAAATACATAGAAAAAAAGTTGGTTAAAAATGCCAGTGCAATAATCTTTACTTCCCCTGGTACTTTAAATTTATATAAAAAGCGTTACCTAGATATTGATGAGGCCAAATGGATTTTAATTAGAAATGGTTATGATGAAGAAAATTTCACTAGGGCAATAATAAATCAAAACTTATTAAGTAAGAAAAATAAAAAAGTTACTTTATTGCACAGCGGTATTATCTATCCGGATGATCGTGATCCAACACATTTATTAGGTGCCTTACAAGTATTAAATAAGAGTTTTTTCTTGAATAGTGAAAATTTTGAATTGATTTTACGGGCCACAGGCCATGATCAATTAATACAAGAGATGATTATTGAAAGAGGTCTGGAACAACTGGTAACCATTGCCCCAGTTATTTCTTATCAGGAAGCCTTGCAGGAAATGTTAAGTGTTGATGGTTTAATTGTCATGCAGGGAAATAGTTGTAACCATCAAACACCGGCAAAAGTCTATGAATACCTTAGAGCGGCAAAACCGATTTTATTATTAGGAAGTAGATTAAGTGATTCTTATGAGATTCTTAAAGAGGTAGAACAGGCAAATTATGTGGCAGATTTAGATAATGCTGTTATGATAGAGAAAACCTTAGCAGAATTTATAAAGAATATTAAAGATATAACTACTTTATCCCCCAGTTCAGAAAAAGTTCAGAGTTTTTCTAGAAAGGAACAAACTAAGCAATTAGCTGGTGTATTAAACAATATTTGTTAGCGTATTTTTGGTAGAAATTAATAGACACCAAAATATAATTATGCCGCATATGGTGACTTTTTAATAGATAAAAATATGCCGTTCTAATGATATTTCTTTCAAGTACATTTTGATCAATAATAACCTTTTTTAAGAAAATAATAGTTAATATGATTGCTATCGTACTCTGATGGATTAACGGTGGCATCATTACTTGTTTGAGGTGTTTTTTCAAAGCAGTTTTGTTCGGCTAATGAAACAGTTGTTATATAAAGAAGCAAAAAAGTAATAATGAGTAAAGGTTTAGAGTTTGAATTTGAATGTTTCATGGGCTTGTATTAATACAATGATAAAATAGACAGTATTTCTATATTATTTTGTAGTATTTTACCAGGGATTACCAGAGATTCAGGGCTTTTGCTGCAGGGATGATTGCAATAACAATTAATATGTTTAATTTAACATCTAAAATAGATATTTTGGTTAATAAGTCTGTTTTTATGTCGTTAATATCTTTTTGGTAATCAGCTACTGACTCAGCTGCAGCAGATGCTTTATCTTCTGGTACACCAGCTTCTATAAGGGCTGCATATAACTGTTTATTCATTACTGTCATTTTCTTATCTCATGCATATATTTTATTTAATATTATAACACTTATTTTTCAACTGGTAGAGAAACAAAGAAACGAAAATATCTGTTGGTGTCAAAAATATCAATATTAATTTCCTTATGCTTGAAGATTGGCTCGATGAATACAAACTTCTGGATGGAGTTCTGTATATTTGGTAATTTTAATATCGAAAATTTCATAATCGATAGTATAAATATACTATCGATGATTTTTAGCGTAATAATTATAATTAAATTCTATATGTTTTAGTCAGAAAAGCAATGTTGTAATAATAATTTATCCAAACCAGTTATCTTAATCATTGTTGATGCATATGGTGACTTTTTATTAGATAAAAATATGCCGTTCTAATGATATTTCTTTCAAGTCCATTTTGATCAATAATAACCTTTTTTAAGAAAATAATAGTTAATATGATTGACATCGTATCCTGATGGTTTTGGGGTGACATCATTGCTTGTTTTAGGTGTCTTTTCAAAGCAGTTTTCTTCTGCTGATACAGAATTAAGTAAAGAAAATATTAGGCAGGTATAAATAAAAAGATGTATGATATTTTTAGACATGATATCCCTTGCTAAATCCCAGAAAATATTCGATTATTATATAAATCATGAGTGCTATCGATTAGCTTTATTTTGGAACATTCTTCATGTCTGGGGTTTACTATGATAATCTTTTCCAGACCTTTGGGCACAGCTGCACTTGGTACCAGCATAAATAATGTTTGACATTGCTCTAACCACTTACCTCCAATAGTTTGAGTAGCGAGTGGATAAGGAAAGTCCGCCCAATTAGCGGGTAATAATTTTTCTGGTAACTCATAATACTGAACTGAATCGGGAATTTCATAGATTCCTAATTGAAAATTTGCTGGAAGTAGGCGTGGAGATGGTATGTAATTAGCCATTTCCAATAAAGCAGTTGCTGGAGATTTAGCATAATACAGAACTGGTTGCCCAGGCTTGTTCCATCGCCCTCCATCTCTATAACTGGCTCCTAATCCCTGGTAGTTTTCAAGATATTGTTCAGGAGCAATCCGAAAAAACTGCATTAACTGAATTCACCGTATTCAATTTTTCTAAGTATCTGAGATACCCAGTTACGGCCTTCAAAAGTATCAAATAAAGCTTCAGGTGCTTCTCCGGAAAAAACGGGTAAAGGAGTGTTTATCCATTCTTTTACCTTATCCATGTCTCCAAAAACCCGGATAGCCTGTTCGTACAATCGAATGGTATCAAGCATTTCTTCACTATCTACCCGGTTCATTTTTTTAACACGATAGTAACGACTCAGGTTGCTTGATGTTGTACCAAGAATTCGTACAAATAAATCACGGTTTCCGAATATATTTACAGCACGTTTGACTACATTTCCAGGTATTCCATTTCTCACAAACTGTATATAACTTGTTTGATTAGTTAGGTCAAAGTCAGGTAAACCAAGTGAAGCAAAAAGAGAATTGCTAGAGTTATCCATATTTTTCACCTTAAATCATCAATTTGAGTTGATGTTAACATCATAATGATGTTAGTTCAATCTAAAAAATAGCCGATACTCCAGTAAGAATAAATATGTCAAAACCAATTTAAAATTGACATTAAAAAGTATGCTCTAAATTGCTATGTTTTGATATTAACTAAGCTATTAACTAGGACTCTTTTAAAGCACTTTATTGTACTTTGTTATTTTGTCCTGTTGATTGTAGTCTTTGATGATATAATTATCAAAAAATCTGGTAGGAAAGTAGTGATGACTGATGATGAATTAAGAGATTTAGTTGCGAGTTTAGCAGTGGCAAATAAAGAGTTACGAGATTCTCAAAAAGTAACTGATGAACAATTGGCTAAAACAGATGCCCAGTTAGCTAAAACAGATGCCCAATTAGCTAAAACAGATGTTAAATTGAATAAACTAGCTGAAATGTATGGTGGTGTTGGTAATAATCAGGGCAAAGTGACGGAAGAATTTTATTACAATTCTTT
>JADGAU010000217.1 GCA_015231865.1 Gammaproteobacteria bacterium
CTTATATTAAGATTTATAATCCTGATAAAGAATTTGATTACTCATATCCCAACTTAAAAAAAAAAGAAAAATCTAATTCACAGGACTTCTATAATAAATTTTGGCCAGAATTCTTAAACGAACTAGAACTTGATGATAAAGCTCAGTCTTTTCCAAAAGGTGGGGGCATTGGAAACATAACATTTAGAATGCCTCATTCTGATTCTTGGCTGACGGTTTATTTTGATAAATCAAAGGATGAAGTTGGAGTGATGTTGAAAGTTAGGGGAGAAATTAGTAAGCCGGTTTATAATCAATTTTTAAATGAACAAGATATTATTAATAGTGCATTATCTAAACCAGAGTGGTTATATGAAGATAATGTGTTAGCCATTCGATCATACAAACATTTTGATATCGTACATAGTGATCAATATAGAGGCGAAATTAAAGACTTTTTATCCACAACAATAAATAATTATGTTAATTGCTTTCGTACAAGAATAAATCAAATAATTTCTAAATTGAAATAATCATTTATCGAGAAATGAATTAATGATCTTAAAAGAATATCAATTTCTTCAGTGTCAACATCAGGAAGAAAAAAACAGTTATATCGATGAAAAGACATTTCATGAGTTAGAAAGCTTTGTATTAGATAACCAGGAAACCGATCAATATTTAAAAATTGCCTCAAAGAAGGGATATGGAAGAATCTTACAAGCTCAAAACTATGTTGGTGTGATACAGACTAAAAATGGTACGACCATAGAAATCTTACCTAAAATTGCAAATTTAAATGATGAAAATGATAAAGAAGGTAGTTGTGCAAGAAAAATATTAATTAAGATGTTAAAAACTCTTAAAAAATCACCCTTCAAACAGTTTAATTTAGCTAATTTGAAATCAGCTAAAATGCCGTTATTAGAAATTTTTATTTTAATGTTTTTAGATGAATTAAATAAACTCATTCATAAAGGTATTAAGTCAGATTATGTTAATCAGGAAGAGAATTTAAAATTTCTAAAAGGAAAATTAATTTTTAATCAACAGCTTAAGCAAAACTATGTTCATAAAGAACGCTTTTATGTGCTGTATCAAAATTTTATTATTGACCGCATTGAAAACAGGCTGATTAAAACAACGCTGGAATATCTTTATCAAAAATCGCAATCTAATAAAAACCAGCAACGAATAAGAGAGTTCTTATTTGTCTTTGATTAGGTAAGTCCATCAACAAATTTTAAAGTTGATTTTGAGCAAATTAACTTTAATCGTCAAATGAAAGATTATGAACGGGTTTTACAGTGGGCAAAAATATTTTTACTGGATAATAGTTTTTCACCTTATAAAGGTAAAGATGTTGCCTATGCTCTTTTATATGATATGAATTTGCTTTTTGAAAGTTATGTCGGACATTATTTTAAACGTCAGGGGCTCGACGTTGATTTACAGGATCAATCACATCATCTTGCCTACCTTAATGAAAGTGGGAAATTCCAGTTAAAACCTGATTTTGTTATCAATAAAGACAAAACTAATGAGATCATTGCCGATACTAAGTGGAAAATATTGAGTCAGTTTAAAACCCACCAGGGTGTTTCTCAAAATGATATGTATCAGTTATTTGCCTATGGTAAAAAATATAAGCAATTACAAAATAAGAAAATGTACCTGATTTATCCAAAATCAGATGATTCATTTTCTCTTAATGAAAATAATTATAATTTTAATAAACCTTCTAATGAGACCTATTTAGATCTTAAAATTCTTTTTTTTGATCTTCAAAAAACTGAAGATCCTATTGAACCATTTTGGTTAGAAAAGGATTAAGTTCTTATTATAAACATAATGGATACAAATTATGGCAAAAATTATCCCTGAAAATATTGATTTAAGTACGGTAAGTAGTGAAAAAACGTTTTTAAGAGCTTTAGAAAGGTTTACACCTGATAACTGGATTGCTTATCACAACTTTAATTTTTTAGATTTAGAAGATGGAAATCCTAAACGTTCTAAAACCCTAAAACAGGGCGAAGCAGATGTGGTTCTATTTATACCTAATCAGGGTTTTATTGTTATTGAAGTTAAAGGTGGCGGAATTGAATATAGTAATAATAATTGGTTTAGTATCGACCGCTATAATGATTCCCATTCCATTAAAAATCCATTTGAACAGGCAAGAAAAGCTCAGCATTTTATAGCTAAAACGTGTAATAAGGTAACAAGTGAGAAATTTGTTAATGGTTATGCTGTATGTTTTCCAGATTTGACTATTCAACCAGAAGTCACTTTACCAGTTGATGCTCCGGCACAAGTTGTTATGACTAAACAGACTTTAACAATAGATAAATTAGAAAAAAATATCCTTACTCTGTTTCAATGTTGGAAACGCTCAACTTCTCTGAGCAATCAAGGTTCAAAATTAATTCAGCAAAAAGTGCTTCAACCTGCTTTTAGGTTAATTCCACAACTATCTTTACAGCATGAGCAAGATAAACAAAAATTACTTCAATTAACACAACAGCAATATCAAATACTGGATTTAATTCAGAATCATCAACATGCCATTATTGAAGGAGGAGCAGGCACAGGAAAAACTTTATTAGTTGTAGAAAAAGCAAGGCGGTTAGCTGCTGAAAATAAAAAGATATTAATTCTGACGTTTAACCTAAGGCTTGCAAGAGTCATTAAAGAAAGCTTTTTTAATCATCATTTAGTTGAAGTGAGAACAATTCATAAACTCTCTGAAAAACTCTGTAAAAAAGCAGGCATTCCCTATGATGTGCCAGATAACGAAGAAGAATTAGGAAATTTCTATAATCATACTTCTGTTGAACTCCTTTCAGAAGCAGCCGAAAAGGCTGATATTAAATTTGATGCCATACTCGTGGATGAAGCACAGGATTTTGAAGATCATTGGTGGCTAGCAATTACCGATTTGCTTGTTTCAGAAAGTCCGACTGAATCCTGGTTATATATTTTTTATGATCAAAATCAAAATATTTTTCATCGCCACTTTAAGTTTCCAATTGATGAAAAAAACGTATATAGATTGACTTCTAATTGCCGTAATACATCACAAATCGCTAAGTGGCTTAATGAGCATTTTAGTTACTCTGCAAAAGCAAACTCTATGGCTCCTGATGGGGATGCAGTTGAAATTGTCAGATGGAAAAATAATTCTGATCAGAATGATAAATTAAAAGAAATAATTAATGCTTTAAAGAATAGAAATGTCGATTTAGATGATGTTGTTATTTTAAGTGCTTTTAAATCAGAAAATTCTGGTATTACAGTACCGGATGGAATTGAGTTCACGACAATTCCAAAATATAAAGGCTTAGAAAAATCAGTGGTCATTGTGGTTGATATACAAGCAGATAAAAAATTTAGTCTCCGTGAAGACTTTATTTATACGGCTGCATCAAGAGCAGTTTCTAAGCTAGTGCTATTAATAAAAAAAGGTGATTTGCCAGAGTATTTGAATTAACACTTATGTTATTGCCAGTTGATTCAGTGTATATTTTAAATCATCATCAATAGTGGCCTTTTCAATTAGCCAATTGATATATCCTGGCTCTTGTTGATAGACATCTTTGATGTTTTTGCCTTTGTATTTGCCAAATTTAAATTTCTTTACCAAAACCGGCGTTCTTGTTAGTTCTTCTAGTTTAATATAAGGCTCAATGTCCGGGTAATTTTTTTTAACCTGAGAGACTAACTGGGCTAAAAGTAATTTCATAATAAGCACGTCACTGATGGCATCATGAGCTTTGAGTGAGAGTTTATATTTTTGTGATTCTGCAGCTTCAGATTGATACAAATTTAGTGCATAGCGAAAATACTGTAATCGATGATAGGGAGAATCAGAGTATAAGTGCATTGAGCATCAACTGGTAAAGTGACTTCTGGTTGAATAGTCAAATCTGGAAAACATAC
>JADGAU010000218.1 GCA_015231865.1 Gammaproteobacteria bacterium
TGCATCATCGCAGCCAGCTTCAAATAAAGAATCCATGTATTGCTCTGCATCTTCGTTTGAATGAAGTGAGTATAGGAGTTGAAAAGTATAGCTATTCATTGAGGAATAATAGCAAAGTAAGTTGTCGCATGACAACTGATGTGGCGTTTTAATTTATGCTTATTTAAAAATTAGCCACAAAGCCAATACCACGATGATTTGAATCTTTAGCTTTAAACTCAGACTCTCGTTTTAATCCATTAAATAATAATTCAGGTGATAAGTTCTCTGATGATAATTGGTTTTGTCTAAGCACCGTGGCAAAATCACCAGGAGTTAAATTATGAAAGATGGATAATTTCTTTCTCCAACTTTCCTGTCGTTTAAAGGCTGTATTTTTTGCTTTTAATACTTGTTTAAATAAAATAAATACTTGCTCGGGCTGACAATAATCCAGCTTTATTTTTAAATCAAAACGTCTAATAGAAGCTTCGTCTAAATTATCAATTAAATTCGTTGAGCAAATAAAAATGCCGCTAAAGCTTTCCATTTGGGTGAGTAGCTCATTAACCTGAGTGACTTCCCAGCTTTGATTGGCACCTTTTCTATCTCTTAGAAAACTATCGGCTTCATCGAGTAATAAAACGGCATTGTCTTGCTTAGCCTGCTCAAACATTTGTGCAATATTTTTTTCTGATTCACCAACATACATGCCCAATAAATCAGAAGCACGTTTAACGATTAACTTTTGTTTGAGTGTTTTCGATATATAGTGACCAAAAGCAGTTTTACCGGTGCCTGGAGGGCCATAGAGACATAATCTTCCCATTTGTTGTTGTGCTAAACCTGTTGCTAGTGATTTGATATCACAATCAGGATTTAAGGCATCGATATTATATTTAAGCGGACTTAAATTTTGATTAAAGACAATTTTCTTTTTATCCATTAATTCCAGATTATTATTAATGATCTGATTTAAATCATCTTCCACTTTTTGCGGATTGAAGTGTTCAGTTTGCTCTTCTTGCTGATTCATTAATGCAACCATTTGTGCCGATTGAGAAATCAGCGCGGGGCTTAATTCGGTATGTTCAGCAACACAGTCAAGCCATGTTTTACTGACGGGTAACTTTTTAACACAGTTTTTTATTATTTTTAAGCGTGTTTTTTCAGGGGGGATATCCATTTTTAACACAAACTTAAAGCGTCTTTTATAGGCATCATCAATTTGCCATACCGCATTACTAATCCAGATAGAGGGTACTTCATTACTTTCGAGTAAACGGTTTACCCAGGCTTTTTGTCCTTTGATTTGAGTGCGACCACTAAAAATATCCATCATGGAACTGGGAAAGACATCTTCTATTTTATCAAACACAATCAGGTTATTCTTTTTTCTTCTTAACACCTGTTGCGCTAGTCGAAAAGAAGAAAAACGTTCATTTCCATTGACTGGATCGCCATCTTCATCATTCATGGCAATTTCATGTAATTGGAATCCCAGGCGTTTAGCAATGACACGGGAAAGTTCACTTTTACCCGTTCCCGGCGGGCCATAAATTAAAATATTCATACCTTTAATCATTGCCCCGTTTTTAGCATTAACCGTATTCGTAGAACCGCTTTTACAAAGACTTAATGAACGCTCAATCAGATTGATTTGATTTTCCAGATAATCAAAGTTTGATTTCTTTAAACTCGGTAGACTGGCGGGATAAAAATAACGGTCAAAAACCTTATCAAAATTAACATCGGGCAGAAGTAAATTATCGGTTAAGCCGGGCATTATATCGATTCTGCGCTGAAGTTCATTAGCACAATCCCGATCAACTTTGACAAGTCCGGATTGGAATAGGGTGTTATTCTGGTTTAGTGCGGTTTTAATCTCATGATGAGAAATGTCCAATAAGAACGATAGGGTATCAAAGACTTCTTTAAGGTTTAACTCGCCTAATTCATCGCTGATATCCTGAAATCCTTTAATCGATTGAAGAATAACCACAAAGCCTAAAATTTGTTTTTCATTCTCATTAAGGTTAATCACTTGCACTAATTTATCGATATTAGTTGATAAGGTTTTATCCAGCATAGATTTATTTTGCTCTATGCTGGATAAGTTTTCTTTGAGTACATTTAAAAATTTTCCGGGCTTTATATTTAATTCACCATCTTCAACTAAATCAGCAATACCTAAAAATTCCAAAACACCTTCATCAATATAACTATCTTTTAGTAGTTTTTTCCAGAGTTGCATTTTAATCAGCAATTTATAAGACCAAAGCATGGCAAGTTCGGTATTTGGCATATTTTTGGGGTAGTGAGAAAAGGTTGGTTTTCTATGACTGCGAATTGGCATATTGCATCTCCATTTGAAATTAACTTCCATATCTTTGAGAATAATTATATTTTTTTGGGAGATATTTATATAGAGTAAAAACACGCTATTGAGACACTATATGTCGCATTGATTTTGTTTTTAGTCTAATCTTTATAATGTTTGTATGTTTAGAAGCTTGTATTTAGGCTAAGAAATTGCACTGGATGATTGCCCTTATTTATCATCATAAATAGGAGTTATAAGGAAAGCTGGATTTGTTAAATTTGGACTTAGATGCTTTTGAGTTTTTGAATTTTTGAACTTAGATGCTAGGGAGTATCGTTATTCTGATTGGTAAAGTGACTGCAATTCGTTCGACATCTGAATAAACTCAGCTCTTAATGATTTAGGTTTGACCACTTCAACATTACTGCCAAAACCCATTAGCCACCATTTAAGCTGTGAAGTATCTTTTACCGTTGCGGTAATTTGAACTCGACCATCATGTTTTTTTACTGCCTTTTGATCGTCACTTAAGGGCGTTTCAAACAGGTGTATTTCCGCGCCATTTGTGAAAATAGCTGTCAGCTTAATCGTTTTATTGGCATCAGCATAATCAAAAGTTCCGGTAGCTATATAGTCATCCAGATTAAAGCCATCTGGTTTATGAATTAATTTATTACTGATAGCGCAGTCTTTAATTCTATGTAGGGCAAAATGTAGAGGATCTTCATAATCCCATAGCGTACCAACTAAATAAATGACACTTTGTCTGAATACCAGCCCTAGAGGATTGATACGATAGTCTTTTTCTTCACCATTTCTGCGAGTATAGCTGGCCTCTAAAGCTTTTTCTTCTAATAAACATTGAAACACCAAATGCAGTATTTCAGGGCTTACTTTCGCAGGTATCAGATGTTGTGTTCTAGGGGTTATACGGACTTTATCAGACCAGTCGGCTAAGTTATTTTCTTCTTTAAGTGAGTTTAATAAATGTGTTGATTTAGCAAAGTAGGGTGATAATGTGTCTTGAACCGAATCAGGCAATATTTCAGAAAGAAATTGCTGGGTGAGTTTAAATGATAAGGCAACGACGGGATTAATACCGGGCAAATCTAATAATTCACTTTTCTTAGACCAATACCAACTCGCTCTGTCTTTGTTTCCATCGGTATGTAAATCATCAAACAGTTCAACAAAGGCTTTTAAATCACGTTGTATTTGGCGTTGTGAGAGATTAAATCCTTGTTCACCAAGATATTCCATAAGTTCCTTGCTGCCAATACCATGTTGACGAACAATCTGGATGGGGATTTTTCTAAGCATCAACCATTGGCGATAGAATATACTAGACATTTTGGCGTTTCTTTTGGCTTAAGATGTTTTGCAGTATAAATAATGCTTATCGCTTAATCAATTAGCTTGCGACAATTCACGTCACTTGAATTTATCATGTTAATGTTAATTTTAACCTTGCGCTTTATTGCTATTTTTATCAATGCTGTATTTACCTGGGATTAAATAACCAACAAGGGCTATTGTTGTTTTAAAATCATCAGTTTATTCTAAGTTCACTCAATT
>JADGAU010000219.1 GCA_015231865.1 Gammaproteobacteria bacterium
ATTGTTTTTGCTGTTTCGGTTGGCAATTCCCAGTCCATGGCCTTATTAAGATCTCTAAGATTAATACTTGCATCTAATAAGTAACTACCATCCTCCTGAGGATATATATCATCATTAAGAAAGCTTGAAGGATCGGTGGTAAATTCTCCAACGATTTCTTCTAAAATATCCTCTAATGTAACTAATCCCTGGAATTCACCATATTCATTGACAACAAAACCAACACGCCGTTTATTTTTTTGAAAATTAAGGAGTTGTTTATGTAAAGAAGTACTTTCGGGTATAAAATAAGGCTCACGCATTATTTCAAGAAGTTGTTCCAGTTTAACTTCACCTTTTACAATCAATGGTAAGGCATTTTTTAAATGGATAACGCCAATTAATTTATCTATATCACCATCATAAACGGGAAGTCTGGTATGTAAACTGGAGACAAGCTGTTCTGTTAATATGTGTTCTTCATCCTGTATATTGATTCCCTGAATCTCATGCCTTGGAACCATGATATCTTCAACAGTTACCGCTTCAAGATCCAAAATACTTATTAGCATTTTTTGGTGTCGACTTGGAATAAGCGTATTGGTTTCATTAACAATACTTCTAAGCTCTTCCTTACTCATCCGGCTATCTGCATCATCAATCTTGAGATTCAAAATTCTAAGTAGGGTATTACTAAGGATATTAATAAAAAATACAAGTGGATAGGTTAGTTTTAAAAGTGGCTTTAAAAGGTAGGCTGCAGGAAATGCTATTTTTTCAGGGTTTATTGCAGCATAAGTTTTAGGTGTAACTTCAGAAAAAATTAAAATAATAAAAGTTAATAAGCCTGTTGCAATGGCAATTCCAGGTTCACCAAATATCCTCAGTCCCAATATGGTTGCTATTGAAGATGCAAGAATATTGACAAAATTATTAAAAATTAATATTAGACCAATAAGTCTATCAGGTCTTTCTAAGAGCCAATTAGCAACAATTGCACCTTTATGTCCTGACTTAACCAAATACTTTAGTTTATGGCGATTCAGACTGATCAATGCAGTTTCTGAGCCCGAGAAAAAGCCTGACATTAAAATTAATATCAATAATATAAAAAATAGCGTTTCTGTAGATAAATAATTCAAGAGTGGAAATGTAGATTAGAAGGAATAAGGATATTAAATTAAAATTAAGAGAATTGAAAGTTAGCTATATGGTCTTTCTTATATATTTCAATAAGTTTCCATAAGACAATTGGGACAGTTTTCAAAGTATCGTGATGGATGGTAAAAATACTGCTTGGTTCAAGTGTTTTAACTGAGACTTTTAGTACATCCTCATCAATGAGCGCTTCATAATTAAAATACTCGTTGGCCTGAATATTTTGCTTTATGCTCGTACCATTTTTAGGGTGATAATAAGTGATTTCGAGTAGTCCATTATTAACGAGATAAAATTTATTTAATTCAATATTGCTAATGTGTTCATTGGCCTTGAAAATATGCTGCTGCTGCATATCGACAGCTATTTTTTGCTGTGTAAGAGAGCCAAGTGCTTCATTAAATAAAGGATGTTTTTCTAAGAAGTCTACGTTTTCTTTAATTTCTTCTATGTTTCTAAATAGGCGATTGTTCTTAACAAATTTCTGATACGACTTTGTAGGAATTTGTAATGTTTGAACATAACTGATTGATCGGAAAGTTGAAGGCGACTCTAAATCTCTCAATCCGGTATATTCGCCGATAAAACTTCCAGCAGACAATAGTGAATAGCCATTATCTTTTTTAGTCATTTTCTCAACATAGCCAGTCAAAACCAAATAGATATTATTATTTTTCTCACCCTTTCTTAAAATCAAGCTGCCAGGTGGGTAAAGAATAATGGCATTATTTAATAATTTTTCTAATTGAGAGTCGATGCAATCTTCAAAATAGTGATGTAAAAACAAAGATGCTTTACGGTGTAAAATATTGGTAAACTCCGGAATCATTAAATCTACAATTCCAAAAGGAGCGCTCGAACCAATTTCTTTTTGTCTTGTTGATAAAGGTGCTGCGGTATGTGCCAAAATAATTCGGTCTGATTCATCACCAACAAAATCTTCAGCATCACCGTGGATCATTCCTCCACCAATATCAACTTTCTTTAAATTAACTTCGGTCGTATATTCATTGATAACCTGATCATATAAATCCTGTGAAATACCATCAGCATTATCATCAATAGTTACCATGTCTTTTAAAACACTACGAGATGCAATGTCAGCAAAATGAGCATAAGAATAATACTCGCTTCCCCAGAAGCTTCTAAAAAATAATACGGTTGTTTCAACCGGGTGAGGTGACATCACGGGACGAACTTCAAGGCCGTCAATATCATTCCATTGCCCCTGAACTAAATCATGAACTTCAAAAAAATGATTAAAGTCATCCGTGTGTTTGTCTAATAATGCTGCTAGCTTTTTAAATACCGAACTCCTAACCATCGGAGTCGAGTAAAATTTAATACGATGATCTGCTCTTAGCAGGGTTGTAATACCGGCAAAATGATCATCATGAGCATGAGTTTGAAAAATTCCCTCGATTTCATTAATACCAAAGCCAAGTGTCATCAAACTATAGGCTATGTTTGGCCCTGCATCAATTAAATAAACCTTGCCCTGAAAAGTAATAATACTGGACATACTAGGGCGATTAACATCAAAGCCATCTCCCTGTCCGGAATGAACGACAGAAAAATATTCTCTTTTTATTTCATGAAATCCAAGAGGATATGGAACACTATAAGTTGTTCCTGCTGGAAGATTGATATCAATCGTTAAATATTCGCCATCATATTCAAACTCAAATACATTGGTATCAATACGTTTGATATGTAATTTATCACCAACGGTTATTTGTTCATCATGGAAGATAATGGTATCTAAAAGATCTTCTGTTGGTCTGATTTCGCCAAAAGCAAAACGTTTTTTCATACGCCAAAGATCATAGGCCAGCTTTTCATCTTTTACGGCTTCAAGAACTTCTTCAAAAGTTGTTAGTCCGTAGTTGCCACGATAAATATAGTCCATCTGAGCTTTAATTTGCTTTTGTGAACCGATTAATAATGGTTTTGCACCGGTATTGTTTGGGTGATCAGGAATTATCATTCCTTGTTTATAAAGCATCTGTAAGACAGGAAACTCAGCCATATTGGAAAATTGGCCATTCTGTAACATCACATCAGATAGTAGAATAATATTAGGACCTGTTTCAAAAGTTACATTTTCTTCAGTAACTTCTTTGATGAGTCCTTTGAGCATGAGATGTTTAACAACATCCGGGGGACAAGAGCACAGTAATCTAAGGTCAAGATCGTCGACTTCAATCCAATAGACCCCTTGTAATACTTGAATAAACTTTAATTTTCCGTTCATTATTTAAATTTAAGCCATCATGACAACTAATTAGTCACAATCATCCTCAGTGTATTCCTGTACTGTGATCACTTTCTCACTTGTTTCCGTCTTTAAAACTGAATAATCTGCATTGTCAATAGGTTCAGGTAAAGTTGAACCAGAATGAAGAGATTTTTGCCTAGCAATTTCCTGGTCGTATTTTTGTTCGTTTAATTGCTGATCTAGACCGTATCTTAGCTTATCAGCAAGTAAAATACTACCTCCGATAGAAACAATAACTAAGAGAATGATTTTTAAAAATAGTATCATAAAAAAGCAACTGAAAATTAATAGGTTAGTTAGGGCCTTTTGATCTTTCATCTATTGCCTGATTTTTGTAAATTTTCATGCTATCTGCGTTACTTTTTTCTACCAATGGAATGCAT
>JADGAU010000021.1 GCA_015231865.1 Gammaproteobacteria bacterium
CCCCAGCGCGACTCGAACGCACATCGGAACCTTAGGAGGGATCTGTTCTATCCTACAGTAGTATGTGTAAAAAAACAAATTCATTAAATTCAATATGTTATGTAACCTTGTTTTTTCCTGAATTGTTAAAAATGCAGTAAAAGGCATTGTTTCTAGGTGAAAAAAGACCCTATAAAGACCCTAGAAATGAACTACTATAACTTAACTAACAAATTCATTGATAAACTCCAAGTTATTGATAAAGAGAAAGAATATACTGACTCACATATCAAATCTTTAAAGCTTCGAGTTCCTAAACTTACCAAAAAAGACTCTGAAAATATAAAAAAGGTATTTTACCTGTATTACACTTTTCATGGGAAAAGGAATAAATGCAAGATAGGTCGATTTGGTGAAATTGGAATAACTGAAGCTAGACAATCAGCAGAAAAGCTTTTAGCTCAGATTTCCTTGGGTCATGATCCACTAGCTGAAAAAGTTTCTTTGAGAAAAGAATTTGAGAAGAAAAACTCTAATACTCTCAGAAAATTTCTCGATAATAAATATTATCCGTATGCTAATCAAGGTTTGATTTTATAATACTAAAGGTGTGCATCAGAATTTGACGGTTTAGTGCAATTAGTTTTATTTATATAAAATCTGGGGCTTGAAGGGCTATTTAATTAAGTCCTTATCTATTTAACTATATTGAGTAGTATCTATCAGATATAATGTTACACTACAAAAAATGCTTTTTTTTGATCTAAGAGTTCAAGTACGACAATAAGAAACACATTATGATGACAGCAAAAGAATATTTAGGGGATATTAACGGTGGTAGTCTGATGCCCAAAGAGACACAGATGATTGCTAATCTCTTACTACAGGATTTATCTAAAGACAATTGGAATCATAAACTTGTAGAAGATAATGTACATCAACGAAACACACCTAAAATCAGAATCAAGTGATTAGTGGACAGTGGTTTGTGGACAGATTTTAGTCTACTATTGAACCAGAAAGTCGAACAAGAATTTATAAAGGATTATTTTATGCAACCCATACAAATAATACTTGATGATGCACCAGCACACATTAATGTTCCAGACTCATTGCAGCATCATAAAGTTGAAGTCACGTTTAAAGTTTTGGATGACAATAAAAAGGATACGCCATTACATAGTGAAGAATATATCAATAGTATTTGCGGTATTCTTCAATCACCCAAATCAATGAGTCTAAAACAAATGGATGATGCGATAAAGCAAAGAGGTGGGAACCTCAGGGCGAGATCATTTAAAAGAACTTGACATCAATAACTTATGTTGATCTAATTCCGAATTTCAATATTCGGAAATACAAATGAATGCCAGTTTAGTCGAGCACTTTTCAACGTTAAATGATTATAGAGTTAACAGAAGAAAAAGACACGAATTAATCGATATTATTGTTTTAAGCATAAGTGCTGTCATCAGTGGAGCAGAAGGATGGAAAGATATTGTTGATTTTGGTCATGATAAATTAGATTGGTTAAGAAAGTTTGTTCCCTTACAAAATGGAATTCCCTCAGATGATACGGTAGCCCGAATTATATCGGGGTTATCGACAAAGGGTTTTCAGAGCTGTTTTCAAAGTTGGATACAGTCTGTTTTTGAAGTAACTGATGGAGAGATTATCTCCATTGATGGCAAGACGCATCGGCGTTCACATGATAAAAAGTCAAATAAAAAAGCCTTACATATGGTTAGTGCTTGGGCCAGTGAAAATAATATGGTTTTAGGACAAGTAAAGACAAGAGAAAAATCGAATGAAATTACAGCGATTCCTGAGTTGTTAAGTGTTTTGGAATTAAAAGGCTGTATTGTCACGATTGATGCAATGGGATGTCAGGAAGCCATCGTTAAAGAAATCGTTGATAAAAAAGGTGACTATGCGATTGCAGTTAAAGGAAATCAAGGGAATTTGCATGATTCCATTATTGATTTTTTTGACACTGCAGAGGAGAAATCCTTTAAAAATATTAACTATCATTATGATGAAACAGTCGATAAAGATCATGGTCGACTGGAGATTAGACGCTACTGGATCAGTGATAATTTAGACAGTATCCATAAACCTGACAAATGGAAAGGCTTATCAGCCATTGGTATGGTTGAGGCAGAACGTCATGAAGGTGGAAAAGTCAGTATCGAAAAGCGTTACTATATTTTATCTTTTTTTGAAATTGGCTTATTTATTAAAGCAGTGCGTTCTCATTGGGGCATTGAAAATAAAGTGCATTGGGTATTGGATGTGACATTTCGAGAAGATGAAAGTCGTATTCGCCGTGGTAACTCCACACATAACATGGGAGTCATTCGACATATGGCATTAAATTTATTGAAAAAAGAAAAAACCAAACGAAGTATTGCTGGAAAACGCCTTCGCTCTGCTTTAAATGATGACTTTAGAGCTAAGGTGTTGTGCTCTATATGATTTTAATGATTTTGCCCTGGTGGGAACCTTTGATTGCTCTTGATACTAATGTCATTGTGCGATTATTGGTAAATTCAACATATGAGTTTTGCCAAGATATTATACGAGAATACTTATTAAAAAGATTAAACTTTCATGGTTCATATTTAATTTACAGCCAAAGAAATACAGTTGTTAAGAGTTTGTAGTGCAGAGATTATATCTTATGAACCAATCAATATTACAACTCCTACAACAGTCAGAAGGCAAACAGTTAGAGTTTAAGCATGACTTATCATCACCTAAACCTATTATGAAAACCCTGACTGCTTTTGCTAATACGGCAGGTGGAACTTTAATTATCGGTATTACTGACTCAGGTGAAGTTACCGGTGTTGAGAACCCACTCGATGAAGAAGAACGTCTATGCAGCTTAATTGCTGATTCTATTGCACCTAGAATAGTGCCTACTATTGAAATGGTCACTGTTGAGGGGAAAACTTTATTAATGATTGAGGTCTTTTTAAGCGGCACTCGTCCCCATTTTATAAAAAGCATCGGTCATGAAAATGGGACTTATGTTCGTTTAGGCTCTACTAATCGTCAGGCTGATAATGATTTAATTGGTGAGTTACAACGAGGGCTTTCAAGAGTTAGTTTTGACTCTATGCCTATGCCGCACTTATCTCAGGATGATCTTGATATTAATGCAATAGCTGAGGACTTTAGCAATAAACAAATTAATGATAAGTCATTACAGAGCTTACGAATATTAACTACAGCTCAAGGAAAACTTGTCCCTACTCAGGGTGGTATTCTTCTATACGCTAAAGACCGTCGTTTTCATTTTGATGATGCCTGGATTCAATGTGGTCGATTTATCGGTAATGATAAAGCCGATATCTTTGACCAGATAGATATAGTCGACCCATTACCTAAAGCGGTTGATAGCATTATGCTATTTCTGAAAAAACATGCTATGAGAGGAGCTGACTTTTCTGAAATACGTCGTAAAGATATTTGGAGTATTCCTATTGAGATTATGCGTGAAGTAGTTGTTAATGCGTTAGTTCATGCGGATTATTCTCACCGAGGGACACCGATACGAATAGCCTTTTTTGATAATCGTATCGAAGTTGAAAGTCCAGGTATTCTATTACCAGGGTTAACTATCGACGATATGAAGCAAGGTGTTTCTCAAATCCGAAACCCTGTTATTGCCAGAATATTTAAAGAACTAGATTTAATAGAACAATGGGGAAGCGGAATCCCTGGTATATTTAAAAAAGCACAAGAAGATAAACTCCCCGAACCAGTTATTAAAGAAATCGGGATGAGGGTTAGATTTACAGTAAAACTAAAACCGATTGCCCCCTTGACTAAAGAACAGTCTCGAAAAGGAAGTTCAAATACAGGAGCTTCAAATACAGGAGCAGAGTCAGTGACCCAGTCAGATTTACAGCTAGAGTCACGGCTAGAGTCACGGCTAGAGTCAAAATTAGCGGCTAGAGTTATAGTCGTATTACAACAAGGTGAATTAGGTAAATCTGAATTAGCTGAGTCCCTTAGGCATAAAAGTGTTTCAGGCGAACTTAATAAACAAGTCAAAGAATTATTAGCTAAAGAACTGATTGAAAGAACTATACCCGACAAGCCTAATAGCCGACTACAAAAATATAGACTAACCCAAAAGGGAAAATTAGTGGTTAGTGGTTAGTGGTTAGTGGTTAGTAAAAAGAAAAAGAAAAAGAAAAAGAAAAAGAAAAAGACAGGAGAATGATTTTGAAAACGGAAGAATTAATAAAGGAAATTGACCTTTTATGTTTGTCAGAAAAGTTATTATTAGTTGAAGATATACGGGATAAAATCGCAAGTAATAATGAAGATATACCAATGCCACAATGGCATAAACTCTTTCCTGTTCTAAAATGAATACAAAGCAGATTGAAGATGCTTCACATTTATTTTCTGAGCATTATGGGACTTATAGTGAAACTTCCAAAATTTGCCCCGGAGGAAAAATAAAATTAGGTTTCAACTTTTACAAAAAATTATGTGCCGAAAAAAATTGCTTTGTTTCTATGGCGTATATTAATGACACCTTGATTGGTCAGGCTTTTTATATGCTCATGGATACCCCTGGGGGGATTATATCCTGGGTATTGCAATTGGTTGTTCATACAGAGCATAGAAGAAAAAGGATTGCGGATCGATTATTGTATTCTGTTTGGGGTTTTTCTAATTATAGAGCGTGGGGCTTGGCAACGGCTAATCCGCTTACAATTAAAACTTTGGAAGCAGCAACCTTTAGAAAAGTAAAACCTGCTGAGATTTTAAAACATCCTGATGTTATTCAATCTATTGCTCAGTCTATAGGTTATGTTGGTCTTGAAAAGATTAAGATTAACGAGTCCTTATCGGTTGTTGATAGTAATTTTTGTTCTGATCATAAAGGTTTAGAAAATCTTAAACGGGCATACAATGCTGAATGGTTTTTAGGAGATTGTCCTGAATGTCATGAATGGTTTGCGGTAATCTTTAGAGAGCAAGATTTTGAAAATATTAAGCCTGAAAGACTGGAAGCATTGATCACCCACTCTGAAGATACTTTAAATGAGGCTTACTCCAGGATGGGTATAGCTTCACACTCCTGGGCAAAACATACAGATTCTGAGGTTCAATATCTTTTGAAGCAAATAGCTTTAAATAAAAATGCCTTTATAGCTGATTTTGGCTGTGGTGCAGGCAGACACCTGAAAGCGTTTAAGCAGCATGGTTTTGAAAATAAACGCTACAGAAAGGATGAGATTATTCAATTATTAGAAAAGGCAGGATTGGAAGTTTTAGACAGCCGGTATGTTCAGGCAGGTAAATGGGATAATGCTTTACAGGCAACCGATAAACGTGCAAAAGAAATTTTATTATTTGCCAGCCCCCTAACCACTAACCACTATCCCCCAAAATATGAATATAGAACAATTAATTAAAGGCATTAACAGTAAGTTTACGGAATACCGTATTTTATTTTGGTATGACTCAGAACATAGCTTTCAAGAAACTTGGTTTGCAGATAAATATGAACAAGGTGAAGATTGGAGAAGTTTAGCTTGGTGGATTCATGATCATTTACCACATTGTGGAATGTACTTTTTCCCTAAACTTGCAGCATTTAATATTAATTGGAATGAAAAAAATAAAGACAAAAACATCAAAAGCATCAAAAGCTATATTAATCCTAAAGGCACTCTGACTAAACCTGGAATGGATAACTATGATGGTGATCATTCCAAATGGTATGAGAGCTTTCCTAAATTAAAAACGTAATAAGAATTATAATCTGGTTGATGAAAAATATAACTAATTAGTTAGAATCAAAAATAATCATAATCATTCAAATTAGAGATGGAAATGTCAATTAATGAAACATACCCTATGAACTTAACTTTTACTGATGAACAGGTTAAAGGTTTATCCATTATCCCTATATCAATGTCTGGTTTAAATATTCGTGTTATTAATGCACTAGAAAAACATGAAAAGAACTCTCTTTACTCAGCTATAGTAGAAATAAAATCTGGGCTTAATTCGATTAAAGGAATTGGAACAAAATCAATTGAGGAAAGTAAAGTCGTAGTAGAACAAATTATATCTAGATTAAAGTCATTTCCTCCTGAAGAAGAAAGTGACCTAGATTATCGGCTTGCCTTATTTGATGGTTTATTTCCTGACAAAGAAGTTAGAAAAGCACTTGAAAGCTTACCAATAAGTATGATTGGTTTAAGTAATAGAGCGATTAATACTATAGAAAAAAAACATATTTCCAATATATACGAAGCTGTCATCGAAATCAAAACTGGCTTTCAAACAACAGAAGGGATAGGAAAAAAAACTATCAATGAAAGCATTCAAATAATAGATGCAATGCTACTAAAGTTAAAAGGTGTTGCCCCTCATTTGATTGACAGTGTCATCGACCCCAGGACACTTTACTTTAAAGAAGCTGAAGGTAATTTTCTAGCAATATTAAATGAAATAGTTGATATATATTTTGAAAAACAAGTAAAACAAAACAAAAAAAGAAATAAAAATGTCCTGATAAAAAGGTTTAATCTAGATGGAAGTGGTATTTATAGGCTTGAAGAAATTGGTACATATTATGATGTTTCCAGAGAAAGAATAAGACAAATTGAAGAAAAAACACTGAAAGAAATAGAATTGTTACTTACAGGGCAGTTAAAAACAAAAGAATGGTATTTAGATAAAAAAATCATCAACAATTATAATCAGTTGAAACATATATTATATTCTAAAGATTTTATTATATTGCATTCTGAGCTTCTTGATATCATTGATGGGCAATCTCAAAATCAGTTTAATGACTTATACTTACCTCTTTTAATGGAGTTGCTTGGTTTTTTTCGTTTAGCCAAAACCTACACTAATTTTCGAGGTACTATATACGATAGTTGGTGTAGAACAGATCATTTTAATCCTCCTGATATAGAGTCTTTATTTGTAGCCCTGAATGTTGTCTTTGAAAACCCTGAACCTATTAGTTTATTTGATTTAATAGTGAAAGTTAAAAAGAAATCACGTAAAAAATTCACAAATGATGTTATACATTTAGCTTTAAAAGTATGTCCTGAAATTGAAATTAATGATGATGAGCTATACGTTAAACCAGAATTTACTAAATCAACAACTGATAAAGCATATAAAATTTTAGCAATTAATAATGATAAGATGCACTATTCTGAGATATTAAGAGAAATTAATTCATTAGGTAATAATAAAACGTATACTAGACTAAATTTAACTAATCAATTAGCTGCAGATGATAGGTTTATTTCAATTGGTAAAAGTGGATATTGGGGACTAAAAAAATGGGGAACAATTAATAATATTAGTATTGTCAAAGTAATGGAGAATCTTTTACACAGAATATCAAAACCTGTTTCTTATCATCAAATATTACAAGAAACACAAAAGATAAGACCAGATGCTAAAGAAAAATCTATTAAAATTTACTTAGATACTAAACCAGATATATTTGCTCGTGTTGATAAAGATCATTATGCTTTAACAGTTTGGAATTTGGTGTCTTACCAAGGGCAGCGTTCCCAAGCAAGATTAACAAATTCAGAATTTTATGAAAAAACTCTTCAAGTCCTGCAGAACAAAAACCCAATAAATTTTTCTGACTTTATTAGACAAATGATGAAACTGACTAATTCAAAAAATTCAACTATAAGACAAAGAGTTTTAAAATCCCCATTACTTACCGCCCGATTTATAAACTCAAGAGAGAAAGAGATATATTGTGATAATTTAGACAAATTAAAAAATTATAAAGATAAAGATTCAACACTTAGATATGAAATACAGAACCGTATAGTAGATTTATTAAAAGGAGAAGACAAACCCATTACTAAGGGGGATTTATATAAAAAACTATCGAAAAATTTTACATGTGTAAAACAAACATTTTATAGATATTTAAGTGAAATGAATGGAATCAGGCAGTTTATCGAAAATAATAATTCATATGTAGAGGTAATAGATAAAAAACAAAGAAATGAAAAATATATAACCGTTGATGAGTTTAAAAAACTTAGAAATGATATATTTAAACTATCTAGTGATTTAACTGATCTAAAAGTATCATCCGAATCTAAAAACGAACAAATCGATGAAATATACAAGCTATTAGATAAAGAAAGTGAAAATGCTGATATATCAAAATATCAAAATAATGTAATTATAGAATTCCCTAAATATAATCTTTTAGAAAATAATTCGTTAAAATTCTTAGAATCTTCTTACTATCTTTATGATAAATTAAAAGAAGTACAAGGAGATGATTACTCTCCTTATGTATTGCAATTTTCCCGTGTCATAGAAAATGAGTTGCTTCATAAGTTTTTCATACCTTTTAATAGAAAATTCAATTTATATGAAGATAAGAATGAAATTCTAGAAAAAGAAATGAATAACTTTAATACTAAAATATTTGCAAAATTTTTGTATAAAAATAATGAAAAATATACTCTGGGGTCAATGCAAACGATTATTGGATTCATATATAAAAGTAATGGAAATACATTACAAAAATCTACTTTATTACAGGTTTTCAGAAAATATGTAATAACCTTAATTAATCCAGACTTTTTATCTAAAGACAATGTGGATTTACTGTCAACCTTAACTAGTAAATATAGAAACAAAGCTGCTCATACTGAAATAATAACATTTGAGGATGCCAATGAATTTTCAAGTGTTACAAAAAGTCTGATTACCTTGTTATTAAACTCTTATAAGTTGTAGGAATAGACACAAATATGCTATCTGCTTTAGCCTGACATGTTTCTAAATAATATAATTCTCTTTCATAATGATAAAATCAACATTGTATTTATTAATTGTCTCGAAATCTATGCTACGAGCATGGAACTCAAAAACTTAAATATCCATTAAAAACAGTAATATAGTAGATAGATAAAATGCGGTTATACTATATTAGTAAACTTAGATTGGATTATTAAAAAAGACCCTATAAAGACCCTAGAAAACATTTTGAGAAATGCTACAAACATAACTTATTGATTTTACAAGTCTCCCCAGCGCGACTCGAACGCACATCGGAACCTTAGGAGGGATCTGTTCTATCCGGTTGAACTATGGGGAGATATGACAATTATAGCAGATGAAAAAGTCTGTTGTATGTAGACTTAAGCAATATTCCTTATTATATTTCTATTTAATTTTGCACAGCGAATAGGCTTGCTATATGATTAGCTTTAATTACTCGAATGTTCGAATATTGCCATTTTAGTTTTACAGCATTTTTAAGCGATTATTTTTTTCTCAATGACGAACAAAAGATGATGAACAAAATAAGTAACCAGATAATTTTTGCACTCCTAATTATTTTGATTATTACCACATCTATGTTTATGTGGCTTTCAAAAAACTCAATGATTAACTTAAACCAAACAGTTTCCTCAACCTATGAAAACACTATTGATGAACAGATAAAAAACTTCTTAAGTCACCTTGTTGCAGACAAAAGTAGACGTTATGATGCCAGATTCAATCAATATTTACTAAAAGTTAAGTTACAGGCTAAATTACTCAGCGATTATTACAATCTCGGTCCTAAGTTTTCAGAAACTGACTTTCCTGTTGATAGTAAACTCAAACAAAGAAAAGACAATAACATGTTTAGTAACTCTGAAAATGAGTTAGTTTCCAGTGTCTACTTTGGTTCTTCAAGCATTAGTCCTGAAATAATAAAAGAACTCAATATTACATCTGCCTTAAGTAATTTTTTACACGAATCTGCAGTCAATGACCCACTCATTACCGCCACCTGGATAATTACCAAATCAGGTTTAGCCAGATATACACCTAATATTGATCCTGCCCAATATTTTACAAAAGACTTTGATCTTAGAAATCCTGAGCATGACCCATCCTATTCTGTGGCGGCACCAAAATTTAACCCCGATAAAAAAATACGCTATGGTGGTTTATATTTAGATGCAGTTGATAATGGTATTATGATCTCAGCCATCGCTCCCGTATATGATGCAAATAATAATTTTAAAGCTGCGACCGGCATAGATATTTCAATTCAGGATATGAAAAATGAAATTTTAAAATTTCAGGGCTTATATTCCGATAATAAATCTGACAGTTTTGCCTTTATTATCGATAGCAAAGGCATGGCTATTGCCTTTCCGCCCTCTAAAATTAAATTATTAGGTTTATCAGATACACTGGAATTACTTCAATTTAATTTAACCGAAACAATTAATAACGATTTTAACCGTGTCATCAAAAATTTAATTCGTGATAAACATGATAATTTTCAGATACACCAACTAAATTTATCTCAGTCATCCTACTATTTGGCTCATTCAAAGATGGCTACAACTAACTGGCATTTAGGTATTCTCTACCCTGAAAATGAACTGCAATCGGTATCAAATTTAGCAAAACAAAAAATGTTTGAGGCGATAGAAAAATCCAGGAATGAAATACTATTTTTAACCTTGGCAATGTTATTGTTAGTTAGCCTGGCTATCAATATTTTTCTTAGAAAAAAATTATTACTCCCATTAAGTCACTTGTGTAAATTGATGCAAAAAGTAATTCTGGGTGATTTTGAGAAACCAATCCAAGTTAAAGGTCATGACGAAATAAGTGAACTAACTCGATATTTTTCATTAATGCAACAATCATTATGTTCACAAATGTCTAATTTAAGAAACACTGAAAAACGCCTTAAAGACATCATTAATAATGGTTCATCGGTTATTTTTGTTAAAGACCTCTCTGGTAAATATCTACTGATGAATGAACATTATGAAAGGACATTCAAAATATCAAGTAAAGAGTGTATGGGAAAAACTGATTTTGAAATTTTTCCAGCCAATGTCGCTCAAAAACTAAGAGAAAACGATTTAGAATGCCTGCAAACTGGAACGATTATAGAGTTTGAAGAATCACTCCCTTTGGATGACGGAATCCATATTTATATGTCACACAAGTTTCCTCTTAAAGATGAAAATAATAAAGTTTATGGTGTCTGCGGTATTTCATCCGATATTACTGAACATAAAAATTTAAATAAAGAGCTGCAGATACATCGCCACAATCTGGAAAGTTTAGTTGAAGAACGAACCAGAGAGTTAGAAATAGCTAAATTTAATGCAGAGCAAGCAAATCGTGCTAAAAGCGACTTCCTTGCAATTATGAGCCATGAATTAAGAACACCTCTAAATGGTATTATTGGTCTTAGCCAGATTCTGGAACAACAAAAATTTGACCCAAAGTTATCAGATATTGTCAGTAAACTTTCCGGTTCTTCTTTATTATTAAAGCAGTTAATTAATGATGTTTTAGATCTATCCAAGATTGAATCGAATAAGTTTGAACTATCTCCTGGCCCTTTCAATATAATAAATAGTATTGAAGAAGTGTTATATATTTTAAGTTTTCGATTTAATAAAAAAAGCATTTTACTAAGCAAAGAATTTGATAAGTCATTACCCAAAGTGGTCATTGGAGATGAGCAGCGATTTAAACAAATCTTTCTAAATATTGTTGGAAATGCTCTGAAATTTACTGATGAGGGAGAGATATCCATTACCATCAAACCAGTAAGAAAACTGGAGCAATCGATTCTCGTTGGCTTTATTATTAAAGATACTGGTATTGGCATTAGTGAAGAAAATCAGCAGAAAATTTTTAACCGTTTTACCCAGGCTGATAGCAGTGTTAGTCGCCAATTTGGTGGCACTGGGCTAGGTTTAAGCATATGTCAGCAACTAGTGAAATTAATGGGTGGTAGTATTACCTTAGAAAGTCACCTTGGTAAAGGAAGCACTTTTTATTACACATTAGCTTTTGATACCACTACAGACTCAGACACTAAAAATCAACCAAACCATCTAAGCTATCAGAAAACAGATGGCCATGTTTTAATTGTAGATGATGATGAAACGAATCGTTTTATTGCCCATAATACATTAACCGAATTAGGATTTAAGGTGACTCTTGCTGATAGTGGGGAGCGAGCATTAAAACTTATCGAAACAATGAAATTTGATATTATTTTAATGGATATTCATATGCCTGGATTAAATGGCTGGGAAACGACAAAACAAATTCGTCAGTCTGATAAGCCTGAAATTTCATCCATTCCTATTATCGGTTTTACTGCTGATGTACTTAAGCACAGCCATGAAAAGTGTAATAAAGCGGGAATGAACAATATTATTTCTAAACCTTATACTGCTAATGAACTTAAATCAACAATTCTACAGCAGCTTAATAGTTTAGCTTCAAAAGGATAAGCAATGAAAAAAACATTATTAATTGCAACATTTTCTGTTCTGTTATTGAGTCAATCATTAGTGTCTGCCAGTGATAAACAATCCAATAACTCTTTGATTGTCTACAATAGTGATATCGGCCTGGTTCATGAAAATAAAGAGATTTCTATTGCTGAAGGTTATCAGTCTATTGTTTATGAAGATGTTGCCCATACGGTGCAAACAGATAGTGTTAATGTCAAGTTTCCACAGGGTGTTAAGGTTTTTTCACAACAATATCGTTTTGATAATATTACCCTGGGCAAATTATTAACGGCACATATTGGCGAAACAGTAAAAGTTAACCTGGCAAAAGATGGCGAACCTGCACGGCATATCTTTGCAAGCTTACTTGCTGTTGATGATAAGCAATGTATTGTTAAAAATGAAAACGAAGATATTTTTGCTGTTGATGCATCAAAAATTATTTTTGCCAAGATTCCCAAAAGCTTAATCACAAAACCTTCCCTGGTCTGGAATATTCACGCTGAGCAAAGTAGCAAGCCAATTATTACACTGGATTATTTGATTAAAAGAATTAACTGGCAAAGTAATTATGTTTTAAATCTTAATCAAAACATCATCGACCTTAGCGGCTGGATCACCATTGATAATCATTCCGGTAAACAATTTGATGATATTAAACTGCATGTTTTAGCTGGCGATATTAATCGTGTCAATAAGGTGATGCCAAGAGCAATGTATAGAGCAGCAATGACAGTGGAAAATGATGTTGTTTCTCGCCAGGCTCATGAAGGCTATCATTTTTATAGTATTCCATTCCCTGTTACTTTAGCTAATAACGAAAAGACCCAGATAAAGTTTATCGACTTAAAAAATATCCCGGTTCAACGTCGTTATCAAGCACAATTAAATCATCCCAATGATGTACAGGCAGCAAATCATCATAAAGTAAATCAATATCTGGATATTTTATCACTCGACATTCCTTTGCCAGCAGGTATTGTTCGTAGTTATTCTAACAGTCAGAGCACTAGCCTATTGTTAGCAGAAAACCAGATTCAACATACGCCGAAGCATGAAAAAATTTCTCTGCGTTTAGGAACTAATTTTGACTTAAAAGTCACTGAAACTTTGCTGCAGCAAAATGATGATAAGTATTATTTTGAAAGACTGATTAATTATAAGGTAAAAAACCCCAGCAATAGTGACAAAACAGTCGACTTGATTGTACCGTATTTTAATAATATTCATCGCAGTGAAGCAATTATAGAAACTTCACAAGCCTATCAATGGAAAAACGGCAATCAGCTGTTATTTACATTAACGCTGAATGCCGGTGGAAGTGCGAATTTTGATGTTCAATATAGAAATAAAAAGAATTAATCTAGAAAAATGCTAAACGGCAAAACTTAGCCCTGTTCTTACCGAAGTATCCTTGCGTCCAGTTGCACTATAGGTGTTATTGGAAACATGTCTATTGCCCAATAATATCTTTAGAATATTCTCATTGGTATTTCGACGCATATTGATTAATCGCCCATTGACTTCATTATGAAGTTTGACTTCTTCTAATTGTTGCTTCACTAAATCCCAACGAGCATCTAGTTCCGGACTATTGATGGCTAAAAGTAAATCGGTAAAAGCCTCAACCGTTGGCGCTAAGCCATGACATATCATCACATGATTACGTTGTTGCTCTAACTGCTGCAAGTGAGTAATATAGGGTTCTTTCAACAATAAATGTTGTTGTAATGATTCTTGGTTTGAATTCTTAATTGCCAGATGCTCTTTACTTAACAACTCATCTAACTTAGATAAGCAAACTAATTCCTGAGAGACCAATTGTTCAATCTCTGGAGCAATTTCAGTAACATCCATAATTTTCTCCTGCTAAAGTAAAACGAATGCAAAATGCACTTCAAATTTAACTTTAATAAAGCAGGAAGCGTGCCTGAAATTTCACACTTCTGATTTTTTTCAATAATCTTTACAAAAATAAAAAAAGCAGTGATATGAAAGCTTATTTTTAAAATTTAAATCTAAAAACGGAAGTTGGAACGTAGCGAAAATGAGTAAAGTGAAGAAAGAAATTAAAAATATTTTCGTTTACTGAAACAATACGAGATAAATCAGCGCGCTATAGCAATAATACGACGCCTGAAATTTAATAGTTTGCTATTTGCCAAAAAGAGCAAATTCCATTTCAATTAACTTAGACGCTATTCTGTCAGGATCAATTTGGTAGGTGCCTTCTTTAATTGATCTTTGCACGTCTTCTACCTTTTTGGTATCAACGATAGGAAGTTTGGCGATACTTTCTTCTAATTTTTTTAAGTTGACAGCTGAAGAAGTTAAAGTCACATCATCAGAAACCCGGCTAGCCTTAGACTCTTTTTCGGCAACTTTATTAACAGACGTAACATTATTTACAGCAGGCTTTATATTCGCCTGTGTTTTATGTGCCTGATTTGGGCTATTTCCGTTAATAGAATTTACTGACATGCTTATCTCCAATAGTAACAATATTATCGTCCCAAAAGTCAGAACCTTTAGCAAATTCTTTTATCAAATTTACTAAATTTGTCTAATATTTCTTAGCGCGATAATTTGCAACACTGCAACCAATTATACACTGAATAAATAATCTTTAAAGAGGCTTATGCCTATAATTCTCTAAAAATTGACTCTAACTTTTCCAGGTTTAATAATAACGGCCTCAACAATTTTATTTGAACTGGAATTTCTAACTTTAATGATGTCATTTTTATGTCCATTATTAAGTGCAATTCCTTTCATTTGCACCTGGAATAATTTAGTTTGTGCGATTATCATAACTTGTTGTTTTTTCTTAACCAGATAATTCGTTTTTAATTGGCTTGGCCTGATCATATTGCCGGTAGAAATATTCCTTTTTGCAATTTTACCTACAATATCTTTTAGTGTTGAAATATTCCTAAGATAACTGCCTTTATAGGGTTTAATCTTTTTATCTAAATCATCAACTTCAATCACATCACCTTTTAAAATGGTATTATTAGCGACGATAACTTCTGTGTATAAATCGGCTTTAATCGGCACATAAATTTTCCACTGTGGAGAGGCACAGCGAACACCAACAGCGAAATGATTATTAGCCCTGAAACTTCCTGTTGTAAAAGCTTCTAAATGAAGGCTACATTTCGGGAATTTGAACTTATCGCTTAATAAGGCTCCATTTATTGATTCTACAATAATTGTGTCTGGCATCTGCTCACGAGCATAATTAATTGCCACATCAATAATTGAATCCATCGATTGTTGTTCTATACTGGCGAAAATCTTATTGGCATAAACAATCGTGAATAGAAAAATACTGATTATGGTTACAATTAGGTTATGATGTCTTTTCATTTTATACACTGTGTTATTTATAGATGATTTCTTTTTTAATTTACCTTCACAAGATTTCAAGCAATTAATATGCCGGAAGACAATTTAATAGCACAACTTAGCGACCACCAAAAACAGTTAAAATCCTGCAAACTCTGTCCGCAAATGCATGGCCCTGCTGTTCATGGAGGCCCTATTGTTTCTCCAATATTATTGGTAGGGCAAGCTCCCGGGCCCAGAGAAATTGAAATTAACAGACCATTTGCCTGGACTGCAGGAAAAACTCTATTCTCCTGGTTTGAGACAATCGGGCTTGCGGAAAATGATTTTCGTCATAAAGTTTATATGACTGCTGTATGCCGATGCTTCCCGGGCAAAAAAATAAACAAAGGTAAGGTTTTGGCTGGAGATCGGGTCCCGAGTCAAAAAGAAATCGGCATTTGTAGCCAATGGATAAGCACAGAAGTTGAATTATTAAAACCAAAATTAATCATCTTAGTCGGTAAATTAGCCATCTCTCAGGTACTCCCTGTCAAAAAACTGACTGATGTTATTGGTCAGTCATTTAATGCCGAATTTCATCAATGGCAGACAGACTTTATTCCATTACCTCATCCTTCAGGCTTATCTACCTGGTATCGAACCGAGCCGGGGAAAACACTTTTAAAACAGGCACTCAATAAGATTGAAAAACATCAAGCCTGGCAACATATATTAGAAGGTGAATAATTTATATTCAGTCAAAGCCTGTAAATTTTGCTAAAATACCTTTCTTTTATTTAAGGATAAACTTTGAAAACACGCGTCAAAATGTGTGGTATTACCCGTTTAGTAGATGCACAAGCTGCAATTGAGGCCGGTGTAGATGCTTTGGGCTTTGTCTTTTATCCGCCTAGTCCTCGCTATATAGAACCTGAAAAGGCTGCTGAGATTATTGCCCAAATACCGGCTTTTATTAATTGTGTTGGCTTATTTGTAAATGAACAAGATAAAACCATTGAAAATATTCTTATACAAACTCAATTGGATTTAATTCAATTTCATGGCGATGAAAGTCATGAATTTTGTAAACAATTCTCTCGTCCTTTTATCAAAGCTATTCGCATGAAGGATGAACAAAATATACAACATTCTATTGAACAATATCCTACTGCAAAAGGGATTTTATTAGATAGCTATGTCAAAGGAGTCCCTGGAGGAACCGGAGAAATATTCAATTGGGATAAAATTCCAGATAATTTAACTAAGCCGATTATTCTGGCCGGGGGCCTTTCAGCAAACAATATTGCCCAGGCCATCAAACAAGTTAATCCCTATGCAGTTGATGTCAGTGGTGGTATTGAAGCGCATCCTGGCGTAAAATCAGATGATAAAATTAATGAATTTATGAGACAGGTTTATTTAACAAAACTTATATGAAACTCAGATTAACATAAACAGATACTATTAATTAAACTACCTATTTTGAGCTACTAATTATGTCAAACAACTCACAATCTCCTAACTCACAAGCTGAAGCTGTTTATTCTATGCCGGATGAACGTGGACACTTTGGTCCCTATGGCGGCCTTTTTGTTGCCGAAACTTTAATGCAACCCTTAGAAGAGTTAAATCAAGCCTATGAACATTATAAAAATGAACCTTCCTTTGTAAAGGAATTAGATAATGACTTGAGTCAATATGTTGGCAGACCATCTCCTTTATATTTTGCTAAAAACTGGACGACGAAATTAAATGGTGCAAAAATCTATTTAAAAAGGGAAGATTTAAATCATACCGGTGCACATAAAGTAAACAATACCGTTGGTCAAATATTATTAGCACAACGTATGGGTAAGAAAAGAATCATTGCCGAAACCGGTGCAGGACAACATGGTGTTGCAACCGCAACAGTTTGTGCTCGTTTAGGTCTCGAATGTGTTATTTATATGGGCGAAGAAGATATTCAGCGCCAGGCGCTAAATGTTTATCGTATGCGTTTATTAGGTGCCACTGTGGTTAGTGTCACTTCCGGTTCTAAAACGCTAAAAGATGCTCTCAATGAAGCCATGCGCGATTGGGTTACCAATATTGATGATACTTTCTATATTATCGGCACAGCAGCAGGACCTCACCCCTACCCTGCTATGGTCAGAGATTTTCAATCCATTATTGGCCGTGAAGCAAAACAACAAATTCTTGCTCAAGAAGGTAGATTGCCTGATGCCCTGGTTGCCTGTATTGGTGGTGGTTCCAATGCTATCGGTTTATTTTATCCTTTTATCGATGATAAATCTGTTAAAATATATGGTGTTGAAGCAGCAGGAAAAGGTCTGGAAACAGGGGAACATGCAGCTCCATTATGTGCGGGCAAGCCTGGTGTATTACATGGAAATCGTACCTATTTGATGGAAGATAGAAATGGCCAGATTATTCCAACACATTCTGTTTCTGCCGGACTTGATTACCCTGGCGTAGGTCCTGAGCATGCCTGGTTAAAGGATATAAACCGTGCCAATTATGTTTCTGTTAAAGATCATGAAGCATTAGACGGTTTCCATGAACTGACTCAGGTTGAAGGTATTATACCGGCATTGGAATCCAGCCATGCCATTGCCTATGTTAGCAAACTTGCTCCAGAGATGGATAAAGACCAAATTATTATTATGAATTTATCTGGACGTGGCGATAAAGATATCCACACAGTTGCTACGATAGATGGAATAGAGTTTTAAGGTTAAAAGGAAATTGTGATGAGTAGAATCTCTTCCGTATTTGAATCACTAAAAAATAACAATCAAAAAGCATTAATCCCTTATATTACTGCTGGCGATCCAAATTTAGACATCACTGTGCCATTGATGCATGAAATGGTTAAAGCAGGTGCCAATATTATTGAGTTAGGTATTCCCTTTTCAGATCCCATGGCAGATGGTCCGGTCATTCAAAAAGCCAGTGAACGTGCTCTTGTTCACAATACCTCTTTAATGGATGTTTTTAATCTGGTTAAGCAATTTAGAGAGGATGATAAAGACACACCAATTATTTTAATGGGTTATTTAAATCCAATTGAAATCATGGGTTATCAAAATTTTGTTGACCAGGCGCATGCAGCAGATATTGATGGTGTTCTTATTGTTGATTTTCCACCAGAAGAAAGTCATGAATTTAATATCGCCATGAAAGAAAAAGAATTAGATACGATATTCTTACTTTCACCAACAACGACAGATAATAGAATCAAACTCATTTGCGATCAGGCTAGTGGCTTTGTTTACTATGTCGCCATTAAAGGCGTTACCGGTTCTGCTCAGCTTGATACTGCTGATATCGCTGATAGAATTACTCATATCAAGAATATGACACAACTACCGATTGGGGTAGGCTTTGGAATTAAAAATGCTGAAACCGCATCAAAACTAGGTGCAGCTGCTGATGCGGTCATTGTTGGCAGTGCAAATGTGCAACTAATTGAATCAGGAATAGAGAATAATTTGAATAATCAGGCTATAATGCAAAATATCTTTGATTTGTTATCATCTATGAGAGTCGCATTAAATCAACTTAAATAAAATAATTAGAGAAAATAAGTAATGAGCTCTGAAAACGTAAGTAGCTGGTTTCGTAAACTATTACCATCCATTAGCACCGATGGTGCTTCCAAAAAAACAGTTCCAGAAGGATTATGGGAAAAATGCCCTTCCTGTAGTGCTGTTTTATACCGCGTTGAATTGGAAAAGAATTTAGAGGTTTGTCCAAAATGCGATCATCATCTACGCATAACTGCTCGTAAGCGCCTGGAAGCATTTTTTGATGACGATAGCATGAAAGAAATTGCCGAAAAGATAAAACCGGTTGATGCGTTAAAATTTAAAGATTCAAAAAAATATAAAGATCGTTTAATAGCTGCACAAAAAGCTTCTGGCGAAAAAGATGCGCTGATTACTTTTCAAGGTCATGTTAATGGTGTCAATCTTGTCGCCGCAGCATTTGATTTTCGTTTTATGGGCGGCTCTATGGGCTCTGTTGTTGGTGAAAAATTTATCCGTGCGGCAAAAGTTAGTTTAGAAAAAGACATTCCACTGGTTTGTTTTTCTTCAAGTGGTGGTGCGCGTATGCAGGAAGCCTTATTCTCTTTAATGCAAATGGCTAAAACTAGTGCCATATTGGGAAGACTAAGAAAAAGAGGCATTCCTTATATTTCTATTATGACTGATCCGACCATGGGTGGAGTATCTGCCAGTTTAGCAATGCTTGGAGATATTAATGTTGCTGAACCGAATGCGCTTGTAGGCTTTGCTGGTCCTCGAGTTATCGAACAAACTGTGCGTGAAAAATTACCAGAAGGTTTTCAACGTAGTGAATTCTTATTGGAGCATGGTGCCATTGACATGATCATTCCGCGCCATCAAATGCGTGACAGAATTAGTAATATCTTATCCATGTTAAAAAAGCCCATTTAACTGTCAAAGCTTTTTATTAGCAAGATATTTTAGGGTAGATTTGTTTTACCGCCTTAAAACAAATCTCCTATTTGGAATATAACTTTTATTCACATACAGACAACTTATCGTCAACTTAATAGTTCTACCTTCCATAAAAAATGAAACGAACACTCGCTCAATGGCTTTCCTGGCAGGAAACACTTAACCCTAGTGAAATTGATTTAGGCTTAGAACGAGTCAATCAGATACTAGCAAAGCTTCAACCAGGATTTTCACTAGATAAACCCGAACACTCCCTGCCCTTTGTATTAATCACTATTGGTGGTACAAACGGTAAGGGGTCTACTATTGAATACCTTCATTCTATTTTAGCTGGTGCAGGTTATAAAACAGGTGTTTACACCTCACCTCATTTTGTTGATTACAATGAAAGAATTCAAATTAATCATCAACAGATTTCTGATGAGGTGCTCTGTGAGATGTTTGAACAAATTGAATTTGCCAGGGAACAAACCCAACTTACCTATTTTGAATTTGGAACACTTGCTGCCATTCAATATTTTACAGAACAATGCTGCGATGTGGTTATTTTAGAGGTTGGTCTTGGTGGAAGGCTAGATGCCGTTAATTGTTTAGATGCCGATTGCGCACTGGTAACAACGGTCAGTCTGGATCATCAGGATTGGTTAGGTGACAATATTGAGACCATAGCTAAAGAAAAAGCAGGAATATATCGAAACAATAAAATTGCTATTTATGGTGATACTGAAGTTCCCGAAAACATCCTGGACATAACAAAAGATAATCATATAGGCTTATTTAAGTATGAACAAGATTATTTATATGTAAGAGAAAAAAATGATTCATACTGGAATTGGCAACATAATTCAGCCATAGGAACAAAGTCCATTAAATCGCTGCCCAATTCTCCAATAGTCGGTGAAATTCAATATAAAAATATGGCTAATACATTAATGGTAATTAACGCATTAACTGCGAAAAAATTACTTAAGGAAATTTCTCCCGATACTATTATAAAAGGCATTATAAATTCACGCCTATCCGGTCGATTACAAATTATTCACAATGATCCATTAACGCTATTGGATGTTGCCCATAATGAACAAGCTGCATTAGTTTTAAAAAACTATTTAGTACAAACTAAGGCCAAAAATATATCGGCGATTTTTTCTGTGCTAAAAGATAAAGATTATCAAAAGATCATTAATATTCTAGCGCCAATTATTTATCATTGGCATGTTTATACCTTAGATTCACCTCGGGCACTCAGTTCAAAAAAAATTGCTCGGGTAATACAGGATTGCGTGGGTGAAAATTCAGTTACATGTTATAATGAATTTAACGAAGCCTATCAATCTTGCTCCCAAGCTAATAAGACCCAAGCTTCAGCAGATTGTATTATTATTTTTGGTTCTTTTTTAACTGTTTCAGACGCGAAAATCTATTTTCATGGCTAAAAACAATTCATCTCAAAGTGATTCTTCTAAAAATAAGTCAAACGATGACAATTCATCTATGGTTGATGTTAAGCAACGTATTGTAGGGGCAATTGTTATTATTTCACTGGCGGTTATCTTTTTGCCAATGATATTAAATAAAAAATCCTCTAAACCCTCAATTGATGAAAACCTTCAAATGCCTGGAATGCCGGATGAGCTTAAATATTCTATTATTACATCCTATAAAAAATTACCAACAGCCCCTAATATGCCTGAAATTGTAAAACCTGAGGTGTACCCTGTTGATGAACACAATATAAAATTAGTAGAAAAACAGGCAATTAAATTTGAACAACAACTAAGTCAGCAATCAAGAGCTGAAAATACCTCAACAACTAAAAGCTCATCTGAAACGCTAAAGAAATTAAACGCACAAACTAAAAGACAGCCTATTAAAGAAGAGAATCAAAGCCCTTATAAAGATGCTTATATTGTTCAGTTAGGTACTTTTAGAAAAATTTCTAATGCACAGGATTTGACCAGGAAGTTAAGAATCAAAGGTTATAAAGCTTACCTTGAGTTAATTAAACTATCAGGTAAATCTTATTATCGAGTCAGAGTTGGCCCTTTTATTTTAAAAGATCAAGCTCAAAAGGCACTGGATGGCATCAATCAAAAATTTAAAATTAAAGGTCGATTGATTAAGGACTAATGATGCAGCTTATCTGGATAGATTACTTTATTCTCACCGTAATTGTTATTTCAATGCTCATTTCATTATGGCGTGGATTTGTTAAAGAAGCACTATCACTTGTTGGTTGGATATTAGCAGTGTTTATTGGTCTTAAATATATGCAAATTTTAGCAATGATTTTGCAGGATAAGTTGCAATCACTACCACCATCAATTAATAGTATTTTAGCCTTTGCAATTTTATTTATACTCACTTTAATTGTTGCAGCTCTAATCAATAATTTAGTCAGTAAACTAGTTGAAAAAACTGGCTTAACGGGAACAGATCGGAGCATTGGTATGCTTTTTGGTATTGCCAGAGGCATTGTGTTGATAGGTATCTTAGTGTTGTTAGCTGGATTTACAGCAGTGCCACAAGATCCCTGGTGGAAACAATCATTATTGATCTCCCATTTTCAACAAATAGCTGATATCCTAGCTAGCTTTCTACCTGACGATATCGCAGGTAGGTTAAAATTTATTTAATTTAACAGGACTCTCATAATGTGCGGTATTATTGGAATTGTTGCCCATGACAATGTTAATGAAAGTTTGTATGAAGGCTTAACTGTTTTACAGCATAGGGGACAGGATGCTGCGGGTATTGTTACCTATAAAAGTGGCAGAATGCACCTTCGTAAAGATAATGGCCTGGTTAAAGAAGTTTTTGGTACCGAACACATGTTCCGATTGCAAGGTAGAATGGGTATAGGTCATGTCCGTTATCCAACTGCTGGAACATCCTCAACGGCAGAAGCACAACCTCTATATGTTAATTCACCCTATGGTGTTGCCATGGCTCATAATGGTAATTTGACCAATGCAGATGAACTGGCACAGGAAATTCTTTTAAAAGATCATAGACACTTAAATACTGACTCTGATTCCGAAGTATTACTTAATATTTTTGCACATAAATTGCAGGCAAGTGGCCATCAAAGGATTAATGATGAAGATGTTTTAAACGCAGTAGAAAATGTTCATCAACGCTGTCGAGGTGCTTATGCTGCTGTTGCCATGATAACAGGATATGGCATTGTTGGTTTTAGAGATCCACTGGGGATCCGTCCTGTCGTTATTGGAGAAAAGAAAACAGATAAAGGAACTGACTATTGTATTGCCTCAGAAAGTGTTGCTTTAGATGTGCTAGGCTTTAAACTGATAAGAGATATTGCTCCTGGCGAAGCCGTTATTTTACGATATGATGGTAAACTTATTACACGCCAATGTGCAGAAAACCCACAATATCGTCCCTGTATTTTTGAGCATGTTTATTTTGCCAGACCTGACTCAATTATAGATAATATCTCAGTATACAAAACCCGTTTAAGAATGGGTGAAACACTGGCACATAAAATCATGCGGATCCGCCCTGATCATCAAATTGATGTGGTCATTCCAATTCCGGACACCAGTCGTGCCTCGGCAATGGAACTGGCTTTAACGCTCGGTGTTAAATATCGTGAAGGTTTCATAAAGAATCGTTATATCGGTCGAACTTTTATTATGCCCGGACAAAAACAGCGTAAAAAATCTGTGAAACAAAAACTTAATGCCATGAGTTTAGAGTTTAGAAAAAGAAATGTTTTATTAGTTGATGACTCTATCGTTCGTGGTACGACATCCAAAGAAATCGTAAAAATGGCACGAGATGCCGGTGCTAGAAATGTCTTTTTTGCTTCTGCTTCTCCTCCGGTTTGTCATCCCAACGTCTATGGAATTGACATGCCATCACCAACTGAATTTGTTGCCTACAATAAAACTGAAGAAGAGATTGCCAAAGCCATTGGTGTTGACTGGTTAATCTATCAGGATTTGGATGATCTAATTGCCTCTTGTATTCGAGGCAACAAAAAAATCACAAAATACGACACTTCTGTCTTTAATGGTGAATATGTTACCGGTGATATTGATGCCGCATATTTAAAGCGTATCAATAAAAGAAGAAATGATAAATCTAAACAAGCCCGTTTTCATCAAAATGTAGAGATTTTAGGGATCAACAACTAATGTCTAAATTAATTTTATTTACAGCACTATCTCTATTAATTGCTGTTAATGCCGATGCAGTTGAATACCAGGCAACTATAAAATATGAAAATACTCTTAAATTGAATAGTCCTGTTACTGGAGTGATTCTTGAAGTTGCTAAAGAAGGAAAATATTACTCATCTGGCTCAACATTAATAAAATTTGATAATCAAATCATTAACAACAAAGTTAATCTTAACAAAAAACAACTTAAACTAGCTCAGTTAAAGCTGGCAGAACAACAAAAAGAAATGGATAGAGCTCAGGAATTATATGATGCCAATAATTTAGCTGATTATGACCTTAAAAAGACACAAATGAATTTGCTACAATCCCAAGTTGATTTACAACAAATCAGTAATATGCTGATTCAGAACCAATGGCAGCAAAATTTTTATCAGCTTAATGCCCCAAAAAATGGTTTTTTAGTTGCCGCAGAGGTTTACCAGGGTGAATTTATTAACAATAAACTAACAAGCAAGTCCTTATTAAACTTTGTCCCAGACGATAAGATCCTGGCAAAAGTATATTTAGATAAAAATAATTTAACGCAACTCAGTTTAACTTCAGAAAATAAAAAAATTTCTCTAATTTATCAAGAGCAATCAATTGCAGGTCAATTAGTTGCAATCCATGACCACGAAAAACAGATTGTATTAGACATTAAACTTATTAAAAGTGACCAACTACCTGTAGATAAAAGTTTAGTTAAAATACGTTTAAACGATACCCAGGATAAGTAATATTTCTAAGTTTTAATCTCACTAAGTACATCTAAATTATTGATTTATACACAACCCTGATTTTCTGAGAATTTATCTATAAATTGCACTCAAAATTAAATATAAAGTCAATAAGAAATAACAGTATAAAACATAAGATATTGTTATTAAATGAATTATTTTTTAGAAAGGTTTTATTGTATAAGTTTTACACAATCTATATCAAAGCTTTTATTATCAGGCTAATATCAGCTTATGAAATACTTATACACAAAGTTATCCACAAAATTTGTGTATAACTTTAGGTAAGATCCAATAGTTTGCTAACAACTCGATGACAACCTCTGCCATCGACCCAATGACTCGCAATTGCTGATAATTTAGATAAGTTTTTTAACTCAAGAAAATGATAAAAAGAGGACAATAATTGTTCAATACAAGTGTTTTGCTGACAATCAATAAACTGACACCATTGATAATTTATATTTGAAGAAATAAAACTTTCCTGATTTTTAGCAACAATGGCAAATACCGATGGTACACCACAGCTTGCCAGTTCATACACTGTCGAACCTGCTGCCGATATTGCAAGCATAGCCTGACCCAATATTTGATCCATATTATCTATGTTATGCAGGTGAATAAACCCAGCCTGCTGGCATAAATTTTCAATATCAGAGGTATTTTTAAAAGCAGCTCCAGTGATCACTAGCACCTCAAAATGAATGAGGCGTTTATCCTTCATTAATTGAGATACTAAAGGTACAGTTAAACCATTGACATCAGCACCACCAAAACTGACTACGATTTTATTACGCTGTTTAAATAAATATTTTTTAGCTGCATCAGTAAAGTTTGGACGAATCAATGCATACTGATGACCTAAACAAAATTGTGCCTTTGGAGCAAACTTTTGGTAGTGTTTCTGAACAAAGCAATCTGCCGGATTGATCACCATATCGGCATATAACGGTCCTCGATTACATTCATCATCAATAATGATTAGTTTACTATTTTCTATGTCGGACAATTGTTTAAATAAAATACGATCATAACTATAATTATCAATAATAATAAAGTCATACTGGCTCGCTTTTTCAATAAAATCTTGTTCATCATCAATGATTAACACATGATGTGGAAGAAACTTATTAACCCCCAATGTTTCAACTGTCGACTTTTTCACTGCAAAAGCACATTGAATTAAAATATCTTTTAGTCTTAATGTCTCTAAAAATGTATCAGCTAATGATTTACAACGATAATAATGCCCCAAACCTATTCCTGCTCCGGCATCTAGTCGAAAAACTAATAATAACTTGTTATTCATTACTTACTTATTCGCTATTTTTGTATATAATTTTACAATGCAAAATGATTATAACTTATCTGTAAACGCAATCGATACAAATCAATCATCAGGGGCTGTTTGGGCGGTTATTTTTTTCCTGACCACCTTAGGTGCTTTAACCGCTACTTATTGGTTTTATAAACAAGCAAATAGCAGTCAAATAGAGCAAAAGCACTTTCAACAAAAACAACAAAACCTATCCAATAAAATTGCTCAATTACTATTGCAACTAAACAATGAACAAGATAAACAAAAACTTTTTAAACAAGAAAATGACAAAATTAATAAGCAAAATCAAGCGCTAAACCAACAAATTGGTTCGATAAAAGAGCAGCATCTCAAAGAAATAGAAAATCAGAAAATTAAAACAAATAAACAAATAGAACAGCTGCAGGAAAAAGTTGCTTTAAATGATCAAAGTACGCAACAACAACTGCAGCAATTAAAAGATTTTAATCATCAACTTATTGAATCTGTTGATTTAGTGCAATCTTATCAACAAGAGAAAAGTGAATTACAAAATGAGCTAAGTCAACTTAAAGAAAAATATCAGACCTTGGCGCTTGAAAAAGAGCAGTTAGCTCAACAATTTAAACAATACCAATTACAACAAAAATCTAAACAGCAAAAGTATTTAGAACAGTTAAACCTGAGCCAGGAACAAAATGCTAAAGATGCAATGATGTTCAATAAATTATTAACAGATTCGAATCTGCGGATTAATAATTTAAAAAACCGTTTTACCGTTATCGAGTTAGGTCAGGATATTATGTATGACCCCGGTGGCGCAGATTTAACTGAGGCAGGTACAACTTCATTAGACAAACTTGCCGATATTTTAAAGCAATTTCCGGACAGACAAATTGCGGTGCAGGGTCATAGTGATAACCGTCCGATTGGCAAGACACTTAAAGATAAGTATTTTTCGAATTGGGAATTATCATCGGCTCGGGCGGCTTCAGCCATTCGCTATTTACAATACAATTCACTTTTAAAACCTGAAAGACTTATCCTCGTGGCCTATAGTTCTTACCAACCCAAAGTTATTTCAAATAACGAACAAGATTTAGCCAGAAACCGCAGAATTGAAATTATTTTATTACCCAAAGAGTTTGTTTTTTTTAAGCAATCACTGCAAAAAACCAGTGAAACAAATGAACAAAATTTAAATTAATTTAAATTTTGTTCCGCTAACCATGCCATAACCGACTGTTCATCACCGCTATAAATAATACGTTCCTGTTTTTTGGCTAATTGATAGTCATACATTGGATCATAATAATCAACCATCAATGATTTAATCCATTGCCGATGTAAACCTACCTCATTATTGGCAAACTGTTCATCTATTGCTTGTTCCATGATGTGTTTAATGTTTCGATAATTCACCCCACCCAAACGTTTTTGTATACGGGAAAGACTATCTAATAAATAAACCTTAAACCTTGAACGACCATCTTCCGGATAAGCCTTAAGAAAGTCATTATAATTGGAAATAATATAATCATTTAAGGTGATTTCTACTCTTTGTTCCACAGTGCTATCTAATAAAACAATGGCTGATTGCTTCATTTTTTTATACAAGGACTCGGGTAATGCAATTCTTCCAATCAATCGCCCTTCATCTTCTAGTAAAAACTGTTTGCAATTTTTTTCATGTAATTTTAAATATTGAACAGCCAAATCATTTTCAAAATCAATTTGGCCTGGTTGCGGTGTAACATAATGACCAAAACTAGAGCCACGATGATTTGCAATACCTTCTAAGTCTATTGCATGAGTAAACTGGTTTAGTACTTTTGTTTTGCCTGTACCGGTTCTACCAGCCAAGATCAGTAATTGCTTTTCATTTGAATTATTAACTCTGGGAACGGGCTTTAGATCATCGGCCCATTGTTCTAAAACGTCTAATAAATATCTTCTCATCCGTTTATAACCACCCTGAATGAGTTCAATATCTATATCATTTTCATGTAGCCATTTTTGAGTTGTTCTTGATCGCAAACCACCTCGAAAACAATACAGTTTAATATTGGAGTTAGCACTAATTAATTCTTGCCAATCATCTATTCTTTTTTGCTTGACAGCACCACTAATTAATTCTAAACCTAACTCAATCGCCTTATCCTGACCTTCATTTTTATATTTCAAACCAATTTCATGGCGTTGTTGATCATCTAATAATGGAATATTAAAAGCGTTAGGGAAAGCACCTTGTTGAAACTCGATCGGCGCTCTAACATCAAGAAAAACGGTATCATTGATAAATATTGAATATAGATCATGCTCAGCAATATTCATTAAAAAACTCTTTATTCTTAGAAATTAATATTAAACCCAGGAACCGGCCTAGGAGCTTGTCCGAGAATAGAAATCCTACTGTGAAAACGCTGATTTTGGCCATATTTTTCCATCATTTTCGTTAAATATACCTATATTCGCCTCAAATGCTGAAAAAATCTGACTCAAAACATCGTTTTCTCGCTACGCCCCGCAGGAAGTGCCCTTGGGGTACGGTGTCCATTCTCGGACAGGCTCCTAGAAAAGCTCGATATCATCTTCAACAATCTGCTGATTAATATCTGACTTGATATCTTCATAGAAGGTGATTCGATTTCGGCCATTTTCTTTTGCGTGATAAAGTGCTTTATCGGCATAGTCAACTAAACTGGTTGGCATAATTGAAGACTCAACTAAGACATAACCAATACTTACGGTAACTTTTCCAACAACTGGAAAATCATAATTTTCGACCATGTGGCGATAACGTTCCAATGCTTCTTGTGCACCCTCTAGAGTCGAATCGTTAATTAAGACAATAAACTCTTCACCACCAAAACGAAATAAGTAATCAGAGTATCGAAAGTTAACTTTCATTAATTGAGAGAATTTAAGTAAAACCTCATCACCATAAAGATGGCCATAGGTATCATTAACTCGCTTAAAATGGTCAATATCCAATATAGCAACAAATGCTGCCTTACCTGGTTCTAAAACTTGTGAGGCGATTTTAATTAAAGTCTCATCAAAGGTTTGTCGATTTAAAAGTCCGCTGAGCGCATCTCGTTCTTTCTCATCATAGATATTGATTTGATTTTCATATAATTGAATCAAATGAAGACAGAGAAAACGTTCTTGAGGATTAATAGATTTACCATCAACGGCAACAACCCGCAAAGGACCGAACTTACTTTTCACTTTAAAAAGTAGTCTCATGCAGCCTTCGCCAAGGTCTATTTCAACCTGACGGCGAGAATTAATACATTCCTGTAAACCTGGCTCTCTATTATTTAATCGCTGTTCACCATGTTCTGTGCTCACACGGCGAAATAATATATCTTCTGAATTTACTTTTTTTTCTTGATTTGTTTCAAATACTTCAAAAATTGAAGCATTGGCAATAAAGTCCCAGGAAGTAAGCCAGTTATGCATAAACTCACTAACTGCCTGTCCGGACTTTTGACTAGTTAATCCTACAGCAGCAGATAATGCATCACCAATATGTATATCATAATCTATGTTCATAATACCATTGAATCAATTAGATACTGAATGTCTATATCCATGATACTTAGCCGAAAGTAGGGCTAATATCTACTTTTGTTGTAAAGATTTCACATATTCACTAATAAAGTAGACTTTATCAAGACTTAAGGCATCTTTTAATAATGGCATTTTAGTTTCTTTGTAGTCAGACTTATGACGACCAAGAACTGCCTTTAATACTTTGTCTGTCACACACATGCCATTTTTAACAAGAATCGTTAAATTGGCTGGCTTAATTTTTAAAAAGTCAACTAAATGACCTTCACCATCAGCGCTTGCTCCGTGGCACTGCTGACAACGCGCTTCAAATTCTGCACGTCCCTGTGTAACGGCATTATCAACAGAAGCGTGTACCATTGAAGAAAATAAAGTTATTGAAACAGCTAATAAGATAGTACGATAGTTATGAATCATCTGATAAACCTCAAATCAATTTAAAGATAGTATGATTCTATCATAAAGAAAGTAGAATTTATTAATAAAGCAGGTAAAGCATTAGGGATATAAATTCAAATAATTCAGGTAATTCAAATAATTCAGATGTTCAAAGTGGCTTAAGAATATCAACTCGATTGGGCGCTAAAAACTTACCATTATTGTCTTTAGTATAAGATAGAAAAGTTCTTTTGACTTTATGAAATAGTTCATCGTCTATATTAAAATTAGTATGTGTCGCGCCAAGAATTCTATTTTCAAATTCTTCAAAACTTTCAAACACAACCGGAGAGTAGAAAAACATTTCTTTATGCAGCTTAAAAGCACCTGAGTCAACTGCATCTCTTATTGCTTCAAAGGCTTGTGTTCTTACCATTTTTTCATCATTAAACAGTTTTATAATTTGATTAAAGTCACCGGCATAAATAGGCTCAGAAATATAAGCAAGACCATCACTTTTTAACACACGCCTGATTTCTGAAAGAGCATTAGGCATTAGCGTAACAGGAACATGATGTAATGATTTAAACATAAAAACCGTATCAACACTATTGTCATCTAAAGGCAGCTCTTGCGCACCTGCCTCAATAAAAGTGACATTGGGCAAATCATCAATTAATAAATTTTTTTCATGTTGGATTTTATCCACTTCGGCCGCAATAATTTGACGATTTTGCCCGCTTTTGGAAATTAAACGGGTTAAAAATGCAGCACCGCAGCCAAGTTCCAAAATATTATTACCATCTAAAGATAAAACAGATTCTAATAAATCATGCTCAGGACAGACACGATGAATTTCTGATGATTTAATTTGCATGTTTTGATTAAAAACACTCATAATTTCCGATATTCCAGGTTATTAATTAGGACAAAAGCTGTTTTAATGTTTTATCACGAACATTTGTTAGTGGCAAATGTTATTGGAAAAAAACTCAAATTATTAGCTCTGCTTCCCTTAAATGTTGTTAGTTCTTTGTCCCTTTTAGATAAGTGTAACTAGTTTATCTTCTGCTAGAATTATCTAATTATTGAAAACTAATTGAGACATAATAATTTAACCCTATATAAATTGATAATTTATATTAATTTAACTAACAGAATTTGTGCCATGATTAAAAAATCAATAGAAACTTTTATTTCGAATAATAACTTTCAATATTTTATTACCGGCTTAATCATTTTTAATGGCATTCTCATGGGCCTGGAAACCTCAAAAAGCCTAATAGATTCTTATGGTCAAATGATGCATTTTTTAGATAATCTAATTGTTGCAATTTTTACCGTCGAAATTATCCTCCGAATCTATGTATATCGATTAAACTTCTTTAAAGATCCCTGGAGTCTGTTTGACTTTTTTGTGGTTACTATATCATTGATACCGGCCAGTGGTAATTTATCAATTCTTCGGGTATTAAGAGTTTTACGTTTATTTCGACTATTAACCATAGTGCCGCAAATGCGTATTATTATTGCCGCATTAATTGGCGTTATTCCTGGCATCGCATCGGTATCATTAGTCCTAATACTGTTTTTTTATGTGTTTGCGATTATGTCGTATAACCTATTTGGAGAAACCTATCCTCAATGGTTTGGTGGATTAGGCGCATCAATGTACACACTTTTTCAGATAATGACTTTGGAAAGCTGGTCGATGGGCATTGCCAGACCGGTTATGGAAACGCATCCTGGAGCCTGGCTATTTTTTGTTATTTACATTTTGATTGTGACTTTTATTATGGTTAACTTATTTATTGGTCTCATCGTCGATGCCATTTTCACCATTAAAGGCAATGATAAAGATAATGAAAAAGATAATGAAGATCATGGATTAACAGAAAAAGACCAAATTCTTGCGCTAAGAAATGAAATCAAAGAATTAAAACAAATTATTTTATCTAAGAAGTAAATAATTAATTCAATTCCGTCATAATATCTTCCTCTGCCCACCTGGACTTAGGTAAGGAAGCATT
>JADGAU010000220.1 GCA_015231865.1 Gammaproteobacteria bacterium
ATTTATGACAGTCATCAGTTTATTAACTTCGGTACATTTCTTAAATAAGAAAATTTTAGAAAAAATAGAATCATTGAAGGAATTATAATGGAATTTTTTGTTGGAGCTTTGATATTTATAGTTGCAATTTTTTTAAGTTATGAAGCTTATTTAGCATCAAAGTAAAAACTTCACACCCGGGGGCGGAGTCAATTTAAGATTAATGTGATATAGAATTCAATGCCTATAATTAACAATGAGTTAAATATATACAATGTCTTTCTTTGACTCCGACCCCTAACCATTATAAGCATTAAGCATTAAGCATTTAAAATTAAACATTAATAAAAAGGCCCCAAGCGAAAGCGAGGGGCTTTTTTAGTGAAAAACAGGTAAACGAAATAGTAAAAACGAAAAATGAAAAGTTAAAAAAGCATACTCTAATTAATTTTTCACTTTTCACTAGATTGCACTTGCTTATGTTTAAAATCCTGACTACTATGAGTGAATCATAAGTTAAGTCATAGTGAGTCATAAAATGAATCAGTTAACAGTAAGAGGATTTAATCAAGAATTATCAGATTTTATCCACAATGAATCTAAAAAAAGAGGAGTTTCCTTAAATCAAGTTGTTATAAAGCTTTTAGAGCAAGCAGCCGGGCTATCAAACTCTAATAAGAACAACAATACGATTGGTGATAGTTTGGATGATTTAATTGCTAACTGGACGGAAGAAGAATGTTCACAATTCAATCAATCGATTTCTGATATACGTCAAATTGATGACGAGCTTTGGAAATGAATTATATATTGGATACTAATGTCTACTCTGCTTTAATGAGAGGTGATAATAGTGTTGTAAAATTAATTAAACAAGCGGAACTTATTTATTTAACTCCAATTGTTATTGGTGAAATACTGTTCGGTTTTAGAAATGGAAATAAAACAGAATTAAACATTGAACAGTTTCAAAAATTTCTTAGTAGTCGTTTTGTTAAAGAACTAAAAATTACGCATCAGACTGCTGATAGGTATAGTAGAATTGCGACAGACCTAAGACTTAAAGGACATCCAATACCAACGAACGATATTTGGATTGCAGCTCAGACAATCGAATCAGGTGGAATTTTACTTTCCTATGATCAGCTTTTTACGAAAGTTGATGGACTTATATGGAACAATTTGCAAAAAACTAAAAACTAAAAACTAAAAACTAAAAACTAAAAACTAAAAACTATTGGTCACTTTGGGTATTCTAAAAATAAATAAAAATGCGATTAAAAAAATTGATGAATTAGAGGATTTATAATTATGGAAACAATGATATTAATAATTGGATTTTTAATTGTCTTTGGTGGGATAACCTATGCAATTTTTGATATTACTAAAAATTTTGACAAAAACAAAAAACATCATAGCAAGTAAATATAAGAGCGGAATATGTCTTAACGATATGTAAGCTAGAAAAAGTAACCAACACACCCGGGGGCGGAGTCAATTTAAGATTAATGTGATATAGAATTCAATGCTTCTAATTAACAATGAGTTAAATATATACAATGTCTTTATTTGACTCCGACCACTAACTCTTTGCACCAGTATATGCTTTCACATCAATAAAAAACTTAAATTAAGGCAAAAGCTGGCTATAGCTACAAACACTGGGAAGATCAATGAAACATATGAATTTAACGATACCACTTGTCAATCAAGTATAAATTTTAATAATGTGTTTTCAAGATTTTACAAAAACTTTTTAACTTTAATTGATAAGCTATATGATATTATAACTACTCACTACTAACTTATTTGAAACTATGAAAAAAATTATCAGCTTTATTTTCTACCCTCCTGTTTTAATGTTGATTTTGTTAAACATTTTACCTTCAGCCTTAATGCCTAAGTTAGCCTTTAATAATGCGCCGGAAGTTTATTTACCTAAGCATGTTCCCAGTGTGGAATTAAAGGAAAAACTAAGTCAGTCCTATCCGGTGGATCAGGTGGCTATGTATTTATTGGAAGGTAAAGATTTATTTGGCAATGACTTTTTAGAAAAACTTGATAAATTAACACTTAACCTTCAACGTGAGCCCCTCATAGAAAGAATAATTAATGTTACTGAAATGGAACATATTCATGGTACTGAAGAAGGATTTGAAGCATCCAATCTGATGGGTATAGATAGAAGAAAAGAACTTTCAATAGAGAAACAACGCTATCAGTTTATTTTACAAAATAAAACGGCTAATAATTTAATTGTTTCAGCTAATAATCCAGATTTAATGTTATTAGTTATCCGGCCTGTTAAGCTTGATTCAACCATGCAGCGTATAGAAGTGCTGGAAAAAGTTGAACAAGAATTGCAGCAATTAGATATTAAAAAATATGTGATTGCCCGTGCGGGCCCAATTGTTACTGAGGTTGAACAGTTTAATGAAATTATTTCAGATATGATGGTTCTTGTGCCAGGTACAACTTTCATTGGCCTAGCTCTAATCTGGTTTATGTTTAAGCGTGTATTAGCAGTTATTATTGCGGGTTTGCTAATCGGTGCGGTAGTTAATACCAGTATGAGTTTATTTGTTATATTTTCTGTGCCATATACTTCTATCTCCAGTATGCTTGCACCTTTAATGTCTGCCTTATCAACGGCTTTTTTACTACATTTCTATTCTTATCTGAAGTTGGGTTCAAAATTTCAATATATAGGTAAAGAAAGGGTTAATTATGCTCTGAAACAAGTTAATAAGCCTGCCATCTATTCGGCGATTACAACAATTTTAGGTTTGTCCACTATGTATCTTAGCCCGATTTTACCGATCGGTCATTTTGGTTTAATTTCAGCTTTTGGTGTTTTTTCTGCTTATTATTTTATTACTCTTTATTGTTCCTAAAATTTTTATTCGTTTTGATCATGCTCAGTGGCCTACAACAGATAATCAATTAAAATTTATTGACAGTTTTATTAAATTTGCGGTTATTTTATCAATTCGCCACGCCTGGAAAATTCTATTAATAACGGTGCTTTTATTATTAATAGGTACTCCTTTTATATTTAAAGTAACAGCCGAAACTAATTTGTTAAAATTTTTTCCGGATGATCACTTTGTCACGAAAGATACTTATTTGATTCAGGAAAAATTATCAGGAGTGATGCCTTTACAGATTATTTTAGATGGTAATAAACGAGATGATTTTAAAAAGCTAGATAACTTGCAACAAATTAATTCGCTTGAAAAATGGCTGTTAGCACAAACAGAAATTGATAAAGTATCTAGTATTGTTGGGTTCATGAAAGATATCAATAAAGGGATGAATATGAATGAACCTGAGTTTGATCGATTACCTGAAAGTGATCAAATGATTAGCCAGTTCCTTTTTATTTATGACGGGGAAGAAGTATATGAATTAGTTAATAAAGAGTTTAATCAGACTCGTGTGTTAATTAATTTAAATATTCATAATTCGGGTGAAATTAGAGACTTAGTTTCCAGAATTAATGACTATGCTAATCATCATATCAAGGACTTGAAGGTACAAGTTTCCGGTGAAGCCAAGGTGTTTTCTGATCAAGATAGACTATTAATTTCTGGCCAAATGTATAGCCTAATTAGTGCATCAATTTTAATTTTCGCAGTGATGTTGTTTTTGTTTAGAAACTTAATGGAAGCATTACTGAGTATGTTACTTAATTTATCTCCTGTTATTGTTATTTTTATTTTTATGGG
>JADGAU010000221.1 GCA_015231865.1 Gammaproteobacteria bacterium
AAATTGTCTCGGCCGAAAAAATTGAAAAAGCGAATAAACTTTTATCTCTTACGGTTGATTTAGGAACAGAGCAGCGACATATTATAGCCGGTATCAAGTCAGCATATGAACCAGAAGACTTAATTGGCAAATTAACCGTTGTTGTTGCGAACCTTGCGCCACGAAAAATGAAATTCGGGACTTCCGAGGGTATGGTACTTGCTGCAGGACCAGGAAAAGATGAATTATGGGTTTTAAATCCGGATGATTCAAAAGACTTAAAAGCACAACCTGGGATGAGGGTAAAATAAAGTTATCAGTTTTCAGTTAACAGTTTTCAGGAAAACCAATAAGACCCAACTGACAACTGATTATTAATTATAATTGCAGGGTGGGGTTTCCCCGCCTTTTTTAGGCGACGGATTGGAAGTCATACATTACGTCAAGCAATGAATTTATCTCAAGCGCAATTAGCTATGGCGCTTGATGTACGCCAACCTTCTGTTGCAAAAATAGAAAAGAAAACTGATATGTATATTTCAACATTGAGGCGCTTTATTGAAGCAATGGTAGGCCAATTAGAAATTCGTGCTCACTTTCCTGATGGTGATGTTCGTATTAATCAGTTTAGCGAATTGCATAAAAAATCTTCATTGATTAATTTAGATTCTTAGCCGTGAGTTTGTATTTTTTTAATAACTCCAATTATTCCTTTAAGGTTAATTTATTATTGAAATTATCAAAGTCAGGAAAGTATAAAAGAGCAGCTATAATTTCTTTGTTTAATTTAAACCTTAAATTGCCCCGCCAAGTTATCTAGTTTTCCTGACATAGTAACAATTCTTTCTATTGCATCATTGGTTTTATTTGCAGCTTCTGTAGAGCTATTTGAAATATCCAAGATTTTATTTACATTTTGACGGACGCCATTTGCAACATCTTTTTGTTCTGTAGAAAGATTTGCTATATTGGTATTCATATCATTAATATTAGATATAGAATTAGATATCGCTTCTAACGATTCCCCAGCTTTTTGTGCAGTAACAACCGTTGAACTTGTTCGTTCAGAGCTTGCTTTCATCACATCAACAGCATTTAACGTTCCTTGTTGAATTTGTTGAATCATATTATGAATCTCAGTCGTTGATTCCTGAGTCCGTCCTGCTAATGTACGAACTTCATCCGCAACGACAGCAAACCCTCGCCCCTGCTCGCCAGCACGGGCGGCTTCTATTGCAGCATTTAAAGCAAGTAAATTAGTTTGCTCTGCAATACCACGAATAACTTCGACAACCGAGCCTATGCCTTCACTATTTTTGGATAATTCATTAACAACTTCAGTTGCATTGTTAACATCCTGTTCTAATTGATTAATAGCGGCAACCGTTTCATTAACGACTTCTTTACCTTCATTAGCCTGTGTAAAAGAGCTTTGTGCATTCGTTGCGGCTTCATCAGCATTATCGGCTACTTCTTGCACGGCACCCGACATATCATTCATTGCTTTCATAGCCAAATTTGTTTCCACTTGTTGTTCATGAATACCATTAGAAGTTTGCTCTGATATTACCTTTAAATCCTGGCTAGAGTTTTTTAATTCGTAAGTAGACGATTGTAAAGCTTCAATAATGTTTTTAATTTTACCAACAAATTCGTTAAAACTACCTGAAAGCTCGCCTATTTCATCATCTCGAACAATAGGTAATGAAACCGTTAAATCACCATCACCTTGACTAATTTGATGTAGGCGTTCTGCTACCTGATTCAGAGGAAATAGCAATTGTCGATTAAAAAATAAGAAACCAATTATCGTCATTAATAAGGCCACAATGCCAGTTACAAAAACAATTAATTCAGCTTGAGCTATCGTTGGTCCAACATTCTCCATTTCTTTTTCAACTTTTGAATCTCCTGACTCTTCAATTGCCTCAACAGTTTTTAACAATGAAGCAATGTCATTTTCAAGTTGCTTTTCAACTTCATGATAAGACTTAAAATAATCTAGTGAGCTATCAAATTTAGATTGATATTTTTTAAACAAAGAATCTAGCTTATTATCATCTAAATGTTGCTTAGCTAAATCAGATTGTATTAATAATGTAAGTTCCTGTTTTGCATCATTTAATGTTCCATTGATGTCTGTACTAACCGAATCTATAGAAACTACGGCTGTTATGATTTCTTCATAAATTCTGGCACGTCTTAATAAATTAATACGGGTTTCCATCATCGCATCAGCAACATCCCAATATTGTTGAACTTTATCTGGAGATAAGCTAGACATACCACCTTTGTCAAGACTCTGTTCGAAACCTTCTTCTGCTGCCATTAAGACATTTTCAATGTCATCGATTAGATGATTCACTTCTTTATGAGATTTTCTAAAAGTAGTATGTGCTTTTATAAGTGATTGACTATTTTTTCTAAATTGAGCTAATTGTTGTTTTAATTGCTCAATCATTGAGGTTTCCATAAGACCAGAATCAAACATACGATTTAAGGCTTCATCAGCAAAAACGATATTCTCAGAAATCTCTTTTATAGCTTTGTCTTCATTAATTCTTAATAATAAACGTTTTTGTATGGTAATTAATTCCGTTTGAATACCTATAGTGCCTTCCATTGCACCATCGGCAGCATTCCATGCAGGTCCCGTAACAAACTCTAATGAATCACTAACAACACTAATCCCTCTGTAACCAGAAAAACTATTAAAAATAAAGAATAAAAAGAATAAAATAAAGCCTGTTAAAATTTTATTACGTATTGTCATAGGAATGCCTATTTGATTTATAAAATGCTGGTTAAGTAAAAAATGCAGGTATATTTATAATCGACAAATTAAATTATTTCTTAACAAGAAATTTAAGGTTTTCTACTTATTATCAAGATTTTTTAGGCATCTATAATGCTCCTAATGACAGAAGATTAGAAATAATATAATTAAAGTGAAATATCTATTAGGATAATATGAGTCAATTCTAATTATATGATATTTTCAGGTAATGAAATTATTTTATGCTCTGATTCATGCAAACGACTTTTGAAAAGATAATCATTAGCGACTAATTTAGCCTTATCAATCCAACTCGAATTGTTGCTCGAGAACTTACCTGGGACAGACCCTTACCACTTTGAGCAAATAGTAGTCGATGTCCTTGTAGCCATGGGGTACGGTGGCTCTAAAGATGAAGCAGCTCAGGTAACCAAAAAATCAAATGATGGAGGGATCGACGGAATCATAAACGAAGATCGGCTTGGATTAGATGTGATTATGCGCGGCCTGGTTCATTCATTTCCTTTTCGATGAAATCAATTGTTAACAATCTAAGTATAATATGATTAACATAAATAATCATGCTAATCCTTTTAACAGATTTAAAATGTTTATGTATTGTGCTATTGTTGATTTATAATTACCAGCTAAACAATCTTAACTGGCAACTGATCATCATGACTGATTATTTACTCATACTGGTTTCAACAATTTTAGTTAATAACTTCGTGTTAGTGAAGTTTCTGGGGTTGTGTCCGTTTATGGGATCGTCTCGTAAGCTGGAAGTCGCTATGGGCATGTCTTTGGCAACCACCTTTGTATTAACACTTGCCTCTGCTGCCAGTTATTTGATTAACACTTATATTCTGATTCCCCTGGATATTGAATACCTGCGAACGATTGCTTTTATTGTAACTATTGCTGCAGTAGTTAATTTTACA
>JADGAU010000222.1 GCA_015231865.1 Gammaproteobacteria bacterium
ATTATTTTTATACTTGATCAAAAAGGTAAATTTACATTTTTAAATCAAACAGTTAATAATATTTTAGACTATGAACCGAAGGAATTAATTGGAAAACCATTAGAGCATATTGTTAAAGATGGTGACTTACCTCAAATTCAATATACATTAAATCAAATAACACAATACCCTGAACATAGACAAATTATAGAAGTAGCATTTTTGAAAAAATCAGCTAATGACTATGCTTGCTTTGATTTAGAATTAATGGCTATTCATCATATATATTCTGAAACCTTACTATCTCCTCAAGCTAATATCAAGAGAATAGAACATAATCATTCCAGCCCTGAACAAATTATTACTGGAATTTATGGTGTTGCCCGAGATATTACTGAAAAAAAACGCTATGAACAAAAGTTAAGCCACCAACTTTATTATGATAATGTCACTAAACTTCCAAATCGATTATTATTTCTCGATAGATTAAATAACCACATTCATCAATCTCAACGTCTGGAAAAACCTTTTGCCATAATCTATTTAGATATTGATAGATTTAGAAAGATTAATGACTTATTAGGCAGAAAATATGGTGATCAACTACTAAAATATTTTTCAGAAATACTCAATTCAGGATTACGAAGCAGTGATACATTAGCCAGGGTATCCAGTAATGGTTTTTTAATATTATTACCAATTTTTAAAAATTCTAATGACATCGTCAATTTAATTATTAAAATTCAGCAAAAATTTGCTAAACCACTTCATATTAATGGGCATGATATCTATATAAACTTTAGCTGTGGTATTGCTGTCTACCCTGAACATGGAGAACAAGCTGATACCTTAATCAAACATGCCGAAATGTCAATGTATCATTGTAAAAATACCCAACCTGGTCAATATAAATTTTTCTCTACTAATTTTGGAAATCATTTCCAATCCAGCTTAACAATAGAAAATGATATTAGAAATGCCATATCTAATGATGAGTTTGAAGTTTACTTTCAACCTCAAATAAACATTCAAACGAACAAATTATTTGGCGTAGAAGCGCTAATTCGCTGGAACCACCCAGAAAAAGGCATGATATATCCTGATGCATTTATCCCGGTTGCTGAAGAAAGCCAATTGATTTGTGATTTAGGACATTGGATGATAGTGAATTCAATGAAAATAAAACAAGAATGGAATAAAAACCCTCAACTAGAGGATATTCGTCTTGCCATTAATATTTCTGCCAATCAATTCTCTCAAACGGAATTTTGTAATCTAGTTCTAAATGCCATGACAGAACATAACTTAGATGGTAATCAAATTGAACTCGAAATTACAGAAAATGTGCTTCTTGAAAACGTTGACGAAGTCATCGAAAAATTAAAAACATTAGGTAAACATGGAATTAAATTTGCGATTGATGATTTTGGAATGGGATACTCATCTTTAAGCTATCTGCAAAAACTACCTTTAAATAATCTAAAAATAGACCGAGCCTTTATCTCCCCTATTCAAGAGTCGTCAGATTCAAACTCAATCATTAGTGCAATTGTGTCAATGGCAAAAGAAATGGACATGGAAATTGTTGTAGAAGGTGTTGAGAATGAAATACAACTAAATTATGTTCAAAACTTAGGATGTCCAATTGTTCAAGGCTACTATTTTGCTAAACCAATGAATGCTAAACAATCGAAAGAATTTGCTCTTAATAGACTCACTTAAACATCTTTCAATGAATTTCGAATTTCAAGGAACTCGTCCAGGTATTCAAAAAATATATCGATAAGTTTAGGATCAAAATGTTTACCACGTTCTTCGCGAAATAAAGTAAATATTTTTTCATCTTCCCAGGCCGGTTTGTAAACACGAGCAGAACCTAAAGCATCAAACACATCAGCTATTGCTGTAATTCTACCATAGATATGTATATCTTCACCTGATGTGCCTCTAGGATAACCTGAGCCATTCCACTTTTCATGATGTTCATAAGCAACTGTTGCAGCCATTTTCAGTAATGGCCTTTGAGAAAACTTTAGCATGTCATAACCTAAAACCGCATGCTCTTTCATTTTTTCAAATTCTTCTGGAGTAAATCGTGCGGGTTTATTAAGAATAGCATCTGGAATAGCGACTTTACCAATATCATGCATTGGAGATGCCTGTTTTAGCATTTCTGCCTCTTTTGCATCCAAGCCATAATACAGAGCAAAAAGTTCACTATAAAGAGCAACTCGCTTAACATGATTTCCTGTTTCTTTAGAGCGGCTTTCACCGATTGCTCCCATAGTAAATACGACTTCTCGTTGAGTTTCTTCAACTTCTTTACTTAGAGCTTCTACTTCATTTAATCGAAGTTGTAATTCATCATATTCTTTTTGTTGGCGTTTATCACTTCGCAGCATAATTTTTTCTTGCCGCTTAGTATCTTTAATCATTCTATCAACCGTCTTAGAAAAATCTGCTTTAAGAGAGTTTAATTCATCAACCAAATCATTGACGCCTAATGACATATGCTAAATACCTTTATTTATTTACTAACTAAATTAATTTTTAGATTTTCGAAATCTTCAATGAAGTCTTCGCCCGCCTCTTCAGCGCTTTCATTTTCTTCATCATAAATCCAATTAATTTCCAGCTTATGATCTTCATGCACATCTTCTAATAAATCGAAAAAATCAAAAAACAGCTTAGAACTACTGGAATTAAAATAGATAATTTCGATATTTATTTTCGTTATCTCTTTCGCACTTGTTTCAAAATACTCTTTCATCCAGTCGATTACAGGTTGATAGAATTCAAAAGTATTTTCAGGATATGACTTCCCAACCATTTCAATAATCCCATTTTCAGCATCTAGCAAAATTCTAGGGGTATATTTTGTTTCTTCAAAAGTTAAACTATCCACGACTCATCCTTAATTAAATTTTATTTAATTATTTATTGCTTATTATGTATGCAAACACGATATGAGAAATAATACATATCCTCGACTTGCGTTGGTTCAAAAGTGTATTGCATATTATCACTTCTTCTTGCTATTTCAACAAAACCAATTCCAGCACCTTTTTTATGCTTATGTTGTCCCGATTTTCTTAATTCACGATATAGCTGTTTTAACTCATCTTTCTCCATAGGAATAACTTGCTTTATTTTTGGTTCAATCACTTCTTTATCTTTTTTAGTAATCAAATTGCGTGAAAATAAGTAATAATCCTCATTATTTTTATCATATCCAACAATGATCATACCTTTAGGATCAAAATCTGAGTGTTCATTTGTCAGTTTTTTTGAATAATTCATCATGTTTTGGGCAAGCTCAATAAACACGGTCATAATATTGTTAGAAACATTCATTTTGAGCCCATGTGACTCTGCCTCTAGTTCTAGCGCTTCAACCATACCAGCAATCAAAGATTGAGTTAAAAAACCACCGTAAGATAAAAAAACTATACCTTCGGTATCAAGAATTGATTCTAAACTATTTACCTGCAAAGAATACTCCCAATTTTTACCAACTATTATTAAGTATGAAATAACCAACAACTACTTTTAATAAATATTAATTTTAGAGGGGAATTTTAACATGAAATCATAATTATACCCGTGATATTTGGAAATGCAGCGAGGCTTTTTTAAATTTTGATGATTGAGCATAGACAAACTAT
>JADGAU010000223.1 GCA_015231865.1 Gammaproteobacteria bacterium
TTTATTTCAATATTTTTTACATTATTTTATTTTATTTTATTTTATTTTATTTTATTTTATTTTATTTTATTTTATTTTTAATAAGTATAATTTTTATCATTGTAAAACAATAATATAAGACTCCTGGCCTGTTTTTTGCTTTTGGTTATTAAATAATTTTAATATAACAAGGAATTCTTTATTGTGTATAACTTTTACCTTCGTAACAGTGTAGTTATGTTTTTCGTTTTTCTTTTTTCTGTTAAAGCCCAAGCTACAATATTTGATGTTAATGAAATTGTTATTACCTCAGCACTAAATGATTATTTGCAAGTAGCCGAATTTACAGCATTCTCAGGTGGTTTCGATTACGCATCAACTGGAAATGCAACAACAACATATTCTTCACTTTATAGTTCAAGTTACCCTGGGAGTGCTGCATTAGATGGCAATCTTGGTTCCTTTTTTCACTCAGCAAATAGCTCTACTCCTGACTGGTTAAGTATAGAATTTAATACTGTGATTGATATTGATATGATGCAGATAGCAGGACGAAGCGGTTATGATTATGGGCGTGATATATATAATATTGAATTATTCAACGCTGCTGGAAGTAGTTTAGCTCTATTTAATGGAGTAAATGCTCAAGGAGAAGGATATGTTACTTTTTATGACAAAATCACTACACAGAATAACCCTATCCCAGAACCATCAATCCTAGTACTTATGGGTTTAGGCTTAATTGGACTATTCAGTGTGAATCGTCGTAAAGTATAGAAACTAGTTCCATCCTCTTTAGAAAGTCATCTCAAGTAGGTGACTTTTTTATTTGTGTCAGAAATATTTACAGAGCCTTTATGACTCCTTCGGTCGCAACAGAGCCTGTCATTTATAAATCTAAATGAAATACCAAGCTAATGACCGAACACATCATGAACGGTCATCGCTAAAATTAGATTTCAATATGCTCTGAAATATCTAAAGCATCCTCTATTTCAACACCCAAATAACGAATTGTACTTTCAAGTTTTGAATGCCCTAACAGCAACTGGACTGCTCGAAGGTTTTTAGTTTGCCTGTATATGAGCGATGCTTTAGTTCTTCTCAAAGAATGAGTTCCATAGTCATACGGATCAAGCCCAATACTTAAAACCCATTTTTTAACAATTCTGGCATATTGCCTTACTGAAATATGAGGCGAATTTTTTAATCTACTTTTGAACAAAAAATCTGAGAATTTCAGGTTAGCCGATGAAATTAATTCACCAACACTTTCTCTAGTATTTTTGGTTAATTCAAATTGGACTGGTCGTTTAGTTTTCTGCTGAACAATGATTGCTCTTTTCGAAACATGGGGACCATGAGTTACATCAGCAACTTTCAATTTTACCAAATCACAACTTCTAAGCTTGCTATCAATCGCTAAATTGAACATAGCAAGTTCCTTAATAAAGTTCTGTGATTTTAATAGAAATTGAATTGCCCACACTTCTTTTAACTTTAAAGCTGGCTTTTGCCCAGTTAACTTTCCTTTGTTCCAAGGGATGAATTGCTTGCTTTTCATTTTAATACCTCCTTTTGTTGATAGGTATTAATATCATCGGAAAAATTACAAATTTTACGACAAGTCCATCGGCAAGTTTGAGTCAATCAGAATAATAAGCTAATCTCACTATAAAATTGAAGCAAAGGTAGATAACAGACGTTCACTACACCTTAAATAAGATTTTGCTACAATGACTGGCAATTTTACTATACAAACGGGTCAAATTACTTGATTCCTTCCATTCTTTTTTGCTTGATATAAATGTTGATCTGCAAGATTAACAAGCTCTTGAGGTTCAATTGGTTCACTACAATTTATTGTTGCAACACCCAGGCTGGCTGTAACATGATTAGCAATTGAAGATCCCTCATGCTTTATTCCAGTTGTTTCAATGTTTTTTCTGATTTCATTAGCAATTGATTTAGCTGATTCAAGATCAGTTTCAGGGAGTATACAGGCAAATTCCTCCCCACCATACCGACAAGGTAAATCTTGTACTCTTTTTAAACTAATTTTTATTGCTTCTGCAACTTTTGTTAGACATTCATCTCCAACAATATGTCCGTAGGTATCATTAAAAGCCTTAAAATAATCAACATCAATCATGACCAAAGACAAATAGGCTTTTTTCCTTCTTAAGCGGCGAAGCTCAATATCTAATGTTTCATTGAATCTTCTACGGTTAGCTAAACTTGTTAGAGAGTCAGTCACACTCAGTATTTCTAATTCATCCCGTGCCTTTTTTAACTCTGAAAGATTACTCAATCGAGTCCAATAATCTCTAACAACAATAAGAATTAGCATCCATAATATAGCTACTGCTGATACAGAAATCCAAACTTGTTTAGACCATTCTTTTTGCCAATCTTGATAGGCTTCACCAACAATAATGATAAAGGGTAAATCATTAATTTTACGCACCCCATAAAGTCTTTCAATTCCATCAATGGGCGATGTATGACTAACAATTTTATGATTATAATCAGAACTAATAAAAGAACTCATCAGAGGATCGTTAACTTCTTTTCCCAGTAATTCAGGCATAGAAGGTTTGCTGGCAAGTAAACTTAAATTTGTATCACTAATCGCTATCACACCATTCGAGCCAATAGATATTTGATTTAACCATTTTGAAAAGAAATCTAGATTGACACCTATACCAGCTAAACCAGTAAAATTATCTCCAGGAAAACGTCTAGCCTGAATAACCATTAACTCCCCATTGTTACTGGTAAACATATTGGACACATAAGTTTCTATATCTGGGTTGTTTTTTGGCACTTTACACCATTCACGATGACTAGCATCAAATCCTACTATAGATATAGTATGAGTTACGATACATTTATCATCATTAAGACCAACGCCACTGGCATATGGCAGAGTTTTACGTTTATCGTCAATATATTTTGTAATATCTGAGTGGCTAGTAGGATTTGTTGCTGGATATTTTAGTTCAGATATTGGAATTGTTTGTACCATATCACGCAGTACATAATCGGATGCGACAAAAGCTCCCTTTATCCATTCTCCAATTAGGAAACTGGTGTTACTAATTCTTTCACGAGTTTTAAGTTCTTCTTGCTGCAAAGATATTTTTAGATTGTATCCAGCTAGCACGGCTACTATGAAGCAAAACAGAATACCAAAAGTTAGGCTTGTTATACGCTCACTTGTGAATAATTTCATGGATAATCTTTCAATCTAAATTAGGTTTACTAATTTTAGATAAATTTTGGTTGATTCTCAATGAACAAATTTTTTAATTTGCCTGCTATAGGAGGAAATCAGTTATTCACTGGTATTAAACCCCTTCATCATTCTATGACTCCTATAGAGAATCATTAAAACATCCAGTTCTATATTTTTACTTTAGCCTATGACTGAAACGGTCGCATCGCTGCCAATTAAAAATTCAATTCAATTTGATATTTTACTAGATGTTGGTCAATTTTCTCGAAACTGATATTTAGTGTTTATGCCAATATCAATTGGACTAGCCTTTTTATATGATAGTTAAACAAAACTGAAGTTTAATAAATTAAGGATGAAAGACCATGAAAAAACAGGCATGCTTTTATTGTTTA
>JADGAU010000224.1 GCA_015231865.1 Gammaproteobacteria bacterium
ATACTCAATATTATTGACTTGCCAGGCGTCTATTCACTTTCATCTCAATCACCCGATGAGCTGGAAGCACGAAATTATATAGTGCACCAACAACCTGAAGTCATTGTCAATGTTTTAGATAGCGGCAACCTTGAACGCAATCTATTTTTAAGTACGCAATTAATTGAAATGGGCGTTAATCTTGTGTTCGTTTTGAATATGGCAGATGAAGCTGATAGAAAAGGTATTAAGATAGATACTGAAAATTTATCCAGAATTTTAAAAGCCCCGGTTGTGCGGGTTTCTGGCAAAAGTGGAGAAGGTATCGATGAATTATTATCTGTCATTCAGCAGCAAGGACAAAAAAAAGATTCAGAAAAAAATCATATCCATATTACTTATGATGAACATGTAGAGATAGCGATAGAAGATATGGCCAGTCAGTTTTGTGACCTGCATGAGAATAAGATGTGTAATGAGAAATCTCGGTGGATGGCCATTAAAATGCTGGAGGGTGATGAGTCAGTTCTAAAAGAAGAAAAAGAACATACTGAATTGATGGCAAATATTAATGCTAAGCGAAAAGAACTCGAGCAGCAGCACGATGAAGCAACTGAAATTTTAATTGCGGATGGACGGTATGGCTTTATCAATGGTCTGATGAGGGAAACAGTAAGCATTAATAATGAATTTAAACGGTCAGATTATACCCGTTTTCTGGATAGTATTGTTTTGCACCGCTATTTGGGTATACCACTCTTTTTCCTGATTATGTGGGTGATGTTTGAAGCAACTTTTACCATTGGTGCCTATCCCATGGACTGGATTGATGCTGGTGTAGGTATATTATCGGATTTTCTAAACGCGACCCTACCGGATAGTATGACCAAAGATCTGATTGTTAATGGTATTGTTGCCGGTGTTGGTGGAACCATTATATTTGTGCCCAATATTGCTATGCTGTTTTTATTTATCGCATTACTGACAGAGACAGGTTATCTGGCCAGAAGCGCTTTTTTAGTTGATCGGGTAATGCACAGTTTTGGCTTACATGGTAAGGCTGTTATTCCTATGGTCATGGGCTTTGGCTGCAATGTTCCGGCAGTAATGGCAACCAGAACCATAGAGAATGATAAAGACAGACTGGTAGCCATTTTAGTTAATCCGTATATGAGTTGTTCTGCACGTTTACCGGTGTTTGTTTTATTTACCGGGGCATTCTTTCCGGAAAATGCCGGAACGGCCATGTTTGCAGTCTATATCTTTAGTGTTGCTATAACCTTATTAACAGCAGTTATTTTAAGTAAGGTATTTATTAAGGGCGCGAATAAAAATCCATTTATTATGGAGTTGCCTCCCTTTAGAGTCCCCACCTTTAATTCAGTTATGTTTCATATTGGCTCTAAGGTAATGAGCTTTTTAAAGAAGGTTACAGGTATTATTTTAATTGGCAGTATTATTATTTGGGTATTAGAAACCTTTCCAGAAAATGTTGAATTATCTAAAGACTATCAGTCTGAAATCACTCAATTACAAACTCAGCCAGAATCCGAGCAAAGAGCTGAGCAAATTAGAACGCTGGCTAATGAAGAAAATATGGAGACCTTGCAGCATCGTTATATTGGTCAGATCGCCAGTGTTTTTAATCCTGTATTTGAGCCATTAAACTTTGATTTAAATACCTCAATTGCACTAATTACCGGCATTGTTGCTAAAGAAATTGTAGTAGCGACCTTTGGAATATTATATGCAGAAGGCGATGAAGAAGATGAAGAGTCAATGGGCTTAAGAGAAAAATTGAAAAACTCGATGTCAGTAGTCACGGCCTTAGCCTTTATGGTATTTACACTGTTGTATATACCTTGTATGGCAACTGTAGCAGTAATATATAGAGAAACCGATTCATTAGGATGGACAAGCTTCTCGGTCGGTTTTTCATTAGTATTAGGCTGGAGCTTGGCTTATATCGTCACTTTAATCGGTGGTGTACTAGTTTAGTTAGCACTACCTGTTCCCCTCTTAGTAAAAGAGGGGCTAGGGGAGATTTAAATGAATTGATAATAAATTCTCCTGCCCTCTTAATTTCTGAGGATAAATATAAAATTACTTTTTTTTATAAGGAATAAAATGGAAACATTAGATATTATCATCGTAACAATCGTTGTGTTGCTGGCAGTAATTTATACTGTAAATAAAATGAAATCAGCATTATTTAGTAAAAAGTCTGAAGGCTGTTCAGGTTGTGGCGAATCCCAAAGTTGTTCAACCACTCATAAAGCGGCCTGTGATGGCAATGTTGACGGCCAGGTATTTAAATAGATACAGAATTTATTTGATACTGGTATTTAAATAGATTTTAGTTTATATTTGTGAATTAATACTATTAATCAAATAAACACCAATGAAAGCAACCTATACTTATAATACCGCTTTTCTAAAAAGTCTAATATTTATCCTGTCATTATCACCACTATATGAAATGATCTGGTTTACTGTTTCCGGACGTTTTGGTGATTATCCTTCCTGGGAAATCATTGGTATTACCGGTGAGGCTTCTTTAGTTTTTTTACTGCTGACACTGCTTGTTACACCATTACGAAAAATATTTGGTTGGAATAATCTACTACATATCAGGCGAATGCTGGGGTTATTTGCTTTCTTTTATGCAGTATTGCATTTCTTTGTTTATATCTGGCGAGAAGAAAACTTTATTTTTATGGAGTTTGTTAACGATGTAGTTAAATTACCCTACATCACTTTAGGTTTTGTTGCCTTTGTCATGTTAATACCGCTTGCTTTTACGGCTAGAGATAAAATGATGAGAAAATATGGCAAAAACTGGAAATCAATTCATAAAATGATTTATGCCATTACCGTTTTATCTGTTGTTCACTATATGCTGGTCAGTATATGGGCACCCTTAAATGCACTCGTCTATGCATCCATATTATTGTTGTTGCTTGCCTTTCGTTTTGTCTATGCCAGGACAGCAAAAGACTGGATGGTGTAATTCTAATTGATACATAATAAATTACAAATAAAATTACTTTCCAGCGTTTTCTTAGTCAACTCTGCAGAGCGAGTGGCTCATTCAGTGAAAGGAATGGTCGGTAATATTTCAGCCGATGATTTGTACTAGGCATCCAGACCTAATAAAAAATGAGTTAATTCTGCTATTGGTAATTGTTCGCATGTTCTACTTAATTTTTGTCAATTCATGTATTTTCAATGACTAATTTAAATATAATTAATCGGTAATTGAATAACTCTATCACTAATCATTTTTATTTCATCAGCATTGTTGATAACAATTCCAATTGGTAAGTTTTGGCTTTCTACAAAATATTGCAATGATTTAATATGTTTTCCAGATGTAGAGCTACCAGATTTTATTTCAATCGGTAATGTCCCAAATTTACCTTCTACAATTAAATCGACTTCAACCCCGTTTTTTGTCCTGTAGTAGTAATAATCCCATCTTCTTACCGCCGTAGCCTGTATTCCCTTGATAACTTCCTCAATGACAAACGATTCAAAATTTTGACCAAAATTAGGTGATCTTAATAGCTTTTCACGGCTATCTATTTGAGATAAAAAATTTAAGATCTAGGGAAGTTCTCTAATAATC
>JADGAU010000225.1 GCA_015231865.1 Gammaproteobacteria bacterium
CCACCAACAACTGCTGCGTATATAACATCAGGCTTTTTCAGACGAATTTTATTAATAGTAGAACCAAACTGAGTATTACCTAATGGCTTATAATCTTCACCAACTACTTTTCCGCCTAACACTTTTTCAATATGTTTACGTGCAATCTTCATTGAAGTACGTGGCCAAATGTAGTCAGAACCAATTAAATAGAATGTTTTAGCTTTCTTTTCTTTAGCAACCCAATCTAAACCAGCAAGAATTTGTTGTGTTGCTTCCTGACCAGTATAAATTACGTTTTTAGATTGCTCTAAACCTTCATAGAAAGTTGGATAGTAAAGTAAGCCGTTTTCTTTTTCGAAAACTGGTAATGCTGCTTTACGTGAAGCAGATGTCCAGCAACCAAAGACTGCTGCTACTTTATCTTTAACTAAAAGTTTACGAGACTTTTCAGCAAACGTTGGCCAGTCACTTGCACCATCTTCCTGAATGATTTCAATTTTACGACCTAAGATACCGCCCATATCATTGATTTGTTTAATTGCTAATTTTTCAGCTTCTTGTGCACCAGTTTCACTAATTGCCATTGTGCCAGTCAGTGAATGTAAGATACCTACCTTAACTGTTTTATCTGTTACTGCTAGTCCTGTTGTATTTGCACTATCGGCAGATGCTACACCGATATTTGCAGCCATGGATACACCAAGAGCAGCCGTAAGAACACTACGCCACTTTGATAATAAAAATTTAGATTTCATTATTATTTGCCTCTACCTATTTATTTTAAACTTCCAAAAATGCTCAATGAACTATTGTGAAACACTTGCACATCGAGCTCTCAATAGTCCATATAGCAACGCATGTGCCAAACAGCTGTTTTTTGGTATTTAAAAAAAATAAATCTATTAATTACAATGTCTTAAAAATAATTTAAAAGTGATTATGATGAGATTTTATTGAGTATTTCTCTGTTTTATTCGCACCCAACATGTGCAGTAAAGATTCTAAATGATGTTTAATAGTGCATTATTTTGGTACTTAAATTTATAAATTTTCTAGAAATGCTAATGATGAGATTTTATGGGGGTCTGTTTTTGTTTTATTCGCACTTTATACGTGCAGTGAATGACTTAAATGATGTTTAATAGAGCATTACATTTATGCTTTTCAAACAAAAACGCCGAACAAAAGATTGTTCGGCGTTAATGAAGAAAAAAACTTAATATTTGGATATTTTTTATCCAAATATTATCCCAGCATCCAAGGCCTTGTTCCCTGACTTATCTGTTGATAGACACCAGCTTGTTTATTATCTGTTTGATCAGAATGATTGTGACCACATTCATGCTGTTTTGTTATTTTAATAGGCTCATGAATTGCTCTCTCGTTTCGTTCTCTAGCAATCCTTTCAGCTTCTTTGATAGACTGTAACTGTGGTGCCGATAGTTTTCGTGTGGAAGGCGTATTACATTCAGGGCAAACTCGGATTGGAGAATACTCTTCTAAAGACATCAGTTGTTCAAATTCGTTGTCACATTTAGAGCATTGATATTCATATATTGGCATTTCTGACTCCTTTTGTCATTCATAATACTTAGAGCCTGTCATTTTATTCACAGGCTCTAAGGTTTTACTTAACTTGTTTTTGCTAAGTCTGAACCTGGTTCAATAATAATTGAAGGTCCTTCATCTTTAATATTAATATCCCCTTCAAAGATTTCTGTTGGTAACCAAAGTGTTGCACAAGCATTCGGTATATCAACAATTCCACTGATATGCCCCTCAACTGGAGCAGTGCCTAAAATGGCATAGGCTTGTTCACCTGTATAACCATGTAATTTCATATGTTCAATGGCATTTAAACACGCCTGACGATAGGCCACATGAGCATCAAGATAATGCTGTCCACCTTCTTCATCAACTGAAATACCTTCAAAGATCAGGTAATTACTATAACGAGGCTCCATTGGACTAGGCTTGAATATTGGATTCTTTACATTGTATTTTTTCATGCCGCCTTTAACGAGACCAACACGAATATCCAGGTACCCTGCCATTTCGATAGCACCACAAAATGTAATCTCTCCGTCACCTTGTGAAAAGTGAATGTCGCCCATTGATAAACCACCATCTTTTACATAGACAGGGAAGTAAACTCGAGAACCTCTTGATAAATTTTTAATATCACAATTACCACCATGCTCACGAGGGGGAACTGTACGAGCACCTTCTTTTGCTGCTTCAGCAGCTGCATCGGGCGACATACGTCCCATTACGGCAGTTTCCTCATAAGGTAATGCAGCTAATGGAGGCACACGGTCAGGATCAGTTGCCACTAAGCCACCTTCACGCTTATTCCATTCACTTAATAAATCTTTCGAGGGTAAACAACCAATTAACCCGGGATGCATAATTCCGGCAAATTCAACACCAGGGATATGTCTTGATGAAGCATAAATACCATGGAAATCCCAGCACGCTTTGTTTGCTTCAGGATAATGTTCTGTTAAAAAACCACCGCCATTTTCTTTTGCAAAAAGTCCAGTAAATCCCCATTCAGATTCTTTTAACACGCCAACATCAAGGATATCAACTACCATTAAGTCACCAGGTTCTGCGCCTTCAACACCAATCGGACCACTTAAATAATGAACCTGAGTTAAATCGACATCCCGGATATCATTTGCACTATCATCATTTTTTATTTGTCCACCCGTCCAATCAAGACATTCAACTCTAAACTCATCGCCTGGCTTGACCATCGATACCATAGGTATGTCTGGATGCCATCGATTATGAATAACACCATCTTGTTCATCAGCAGGTTTAGTTACATCAATTTTAATAATTGTATCCATTGTTTGTCTCACTCTTAATTTTAGTAAAATATGGTCCATTGCTGGGAGCGCATTTATCTAGTGTAGTAACACCGATAAGAAAATTATTTTGTACACAATATTTCTATATCAATAAGATAATGAGCTCGCACAGTTTTCTTTCAGCATATACTTCAAACAGTGTTTAGCAAACACTATACCAATCAAAAAAAAACACATAACTATCTGTTAATTATTGATTTATTGTTTTATTAAGAAAAATGAGAATTATTTAAAATGCACAAATCATGTGCGTATAATTATTCAATGCATCATTAAAGAACATAATTGTGTGTACCATAAATTTAAAAGTGAATTGTTATTTTCTATTATATCTTTTCAAAGAATACTTTCTTATTTTGTAAACATATGCTGATATTGTAGCGCTAATCTATCAAACTAGAGATATTGGTTTTGATTTTTAGTATCCCAAATATCACTTTGAAATATCCTTATCATCATGACAGTTTGAAACAATTCTGTTAGAATCAGCTCTTTTCTTTTCATTAAGATAAAACTGTTTACTTTTTTGTTCGTACCTTGTTTATTAAGTGAACCATTAAAGTAAAAAATGTTTTATTGATTGAATGTATTTTTTCAAATCGCCCATATCTGGAGAATTTTTATATGATTAAACCTCACGGTTCAGATGAGTTAAATCCTTTATTTGTTTATGACTCTTCTGAAAATGAAGCTTTACAAAAGGAAGCAGAATCATTAGCTTCTATTGTTGTTAGT
>JADGAU010000226.1 GCA_015231865.1 Gammaproteobacteria bacterium
CTAGTAACCATTGGATCATTTGCTGCTCATTCTCAGCAACTAAGAATTCTTGTTTCAGATTTTACAGAAAACCATAGTTATCTGCCCAGAGAGAAGCTACCTATTGATTATGGCGCAAATTTGGCAATTCAATATGCAAAGCAAAATGGCATAGAACCGGTTATTGTTTATGCAAAAAAAAATCTGTTAGCCACTGCATTAATTAAAGGTTATGGGGATTTAATTGCTTCCTCCTATATTGCAAATGATGAAAAAGCGACACAGATAAGTAATACACATGCAATTAGGTATACTAATCAGCAACTAGTTCATCCAAAATCATTAACCAGTTTGCCTTCCTATATTGGCAAGTACTATTTTTACCAGAAAAATTTCAATGGCATACGTATTGGGGTGCAAAAATCGGCCGCATACTGGGACACAGTTAAAAAATTGCAGGAAAAAAACAACAAGATTAAAACGGTAGTTGTTGCAGATAATAAAACACCGGATGAAGTTCTTGATAACATGGTGGAAGGGAAATTTGAAGCAACAGTTAGTGATAGTGCGCAAATTGAAATAGCACTTAAATATCGTAAGGATATAAAAGTGGCCTATACCATGAAAGAAAAAAATGCCGTTACCTGGGCAGTTAGAAAAGATAACCCTGAACTATTAAAGTCAATCAATGCTTATATAGAAAAATATCGTTTGTTAAATGATATTCCAAGTGTTTTTAAAGGAGACCTGGCAGAATTAAAAAAACGTAATGAAATTCGTTTAATTACCATAAATCATATTTCCAGTTATTTTATATGGAAGAATAAATTGATGGGCTTTGAGTATGAATTAATTAAAAAGTTTGCTAAAGAGAACCATATTGCTTTAAAAGTTTTAGTTGCTAAGAATGAGCAGCAAATGATCCAATGGTTACTAGAAGGCCGTGGTGATATTGTTTCTGCGGGTATTAGGGCAACAAATGAAATTAAAGAACAAGCGCTTGCAATGACCAACTCTTACAACCGTGAATCTGAAGTTATCCTGCAGAGAATTGAAGATAAACCAATTGAATCAATTGAAGAATTAGAGGGGAGAACAATCGCTATAAGCCAGGAAGACGTTTCATGGAATTTGATTAATCAATATCAGCAAGATAATACCAATTTCCAGATACTGGAAATATCATCAGTACATGAGCCTCAGACCATAATGAATCGGGTTGCTGCTAATCAATATGACATTGCGGTGATTGATGCCAATGCTCTAGCGATAGAAAATGCCTGGCGAAATGATTTACAATCCAGCCTTGTCCTTACAAAGAATATTGGACAACATTGGTTGGTTAGAGAATCTAACACACAATTACTTATAGCACTAAATCAATTTATTAAAAAACATCGTAAGAGCAAGTTTTATAATATTACCTATAATAAATATTTTAAAAATTCAAGAAAGCTCTTTAGTAAAAATTTTTATGAACAATTTCAAAATGATCATATTTCGCCATATGATGAATTAATCAAAAAATATAGCCACAAATATAATTTCAACTGGCTATTGATTAGTGCACAAATTAACCAGGAAAGTCAGTTTAATCCAAAAGCTAAATCTCTGGCTGGCGCCGTTGGCTTAATGCAAATGATGCCAAGAACTGCAAAAAAATTACAAGTATCTAATCTTGAAATTCCTAAAAACTCCATTGCTGCGGGGCTTAAATATATGGATTGGATTAGACAGCAATACAAAGATAAAATGGCTGTCGAAGATCAGATTTGGTTTACCTTAGCTGCTTATAATGCTGGGGTAGGACATGTTCAAGATGCCAGGACTTTGGCTAAAAAACTTAAATTGGATCCTAACCGTTGGTTTGATCAAACTGAAAAAGCGATGCTAATGCTGTCAAAAAAGAAATATGCTAGTCAGGCACGATATGGTTATGTTCGGGGCTCTGAGCCGGTATATTATGTTCGTCAAATTCGGCATATATATCAGTTGTACCAGAAAACTTTTGACAAAAGAAATAAGCTAGAGCTTGATAAACTAGAGCCAGTAGAAAAAACAACTGAAAATTAACATGAATGAGTATTTTGCTTAAGTTCATTCATGTCTAGCGAGTAGAGTTTTCATCCTGCATAAACCGTTGTTTTAATAAGTTATTGATTGCACCTGATTCATAAAGCCACTGATTGTCGCCTTCAGGTGATTGTATATGAAGACAGGGAACTTGAGCTTTACCGCCATGATTAATTAGTTCATTACGGTATTCCTGATTATGTCTGGCATCTCTCAGTTCTATCTTTAGAGATAATTGATGAATTAGCCTCTTTATCTTTGTGCAATAAGGGCAACCAGGAAAGTGATACAATACTAAATACTTTGTTTGCTCATCAATGATCTTTTGATGTTCAGGTGTTCGTTCAATCACAGGTGGAAATAACAGAGATAGCAATTGAGTATATAGCTGATTAAGTTTATTAAATAAATTAGAAGTTTTAGTCATGAGTATAGTCTAAAAGTTTGCAAAATGTGGGTATAATAACTTAGCTTTATGAAAAATAAAATATAGATTTATGTCAGCATTAGTTATAAAAAACTATCAAGGCACGCCACTTCACAGTGAAGTAAAAAAAATTCGTCAAATTGTTTTTATTGATGAACAAAAAGTATCTGAAGAACTCGAGTGGGATGATGAAGATAAGATCTCAACTCACCTGGTGGTTTATCAAGACAATAAAGCAATAGCAAGTGCTCGTTATTATAAAATCGGTCATATAACTTACATAGGTCGTATGGCTGTATTACTGGATTATAGAAGGCAGGGAGTTGGATATTTATTGTTAAAAAAATGTATAGATGATATTAAAAAAACTAATACTCAGAAAATTATTATCCATGCTCAGGAAACTGTATTACAATTTTATCAACAACAAGGTTTTATAGAAAAAGGTGAAAAATTTTATGAAGCAGATATCGCACATAAAAAAATGATATTAGAGTTGACTTGATAAACTGACAACTGAAAAAGAAAATGATTGAATATATAATAGTTATTCCCGCTCGTTATGCGTCAACTCGCTTTCCTGGAAAACCTTTAGAATTAATAAATGGTAAAACGATGTTGCAATGGACCTATGAAGCTGCAGGTAAAAGTCAGGCTAAAGAAATATATATTGCTACTGATGATGAGAGAATATATGAATCGGCTCAAGCTTATACCGAAAATGTTTTAATGACTTCTGCAGAACATCAAAATGGTACTGAGAGGTTATCAGAAGTATCCGAAAAGTTATCTTTTGATGATGACTCTATTATCGTTAATGTACAAGGGGATGAGCCATTAATTAAAGCAAAGCATATTGACTTGGTTGCATCAACTTTGCATCAATCTGAGCAAGCTGGGATTGCAACGCTTTGTTATCCTATTTCAACTGTTAAAGATTTATTTGACCCTAACATCGTAAAAGTTGTTTTTAATGAAAAGCAATTAGCTCTATATTTTTCCAGAGCACCTATTCCCTGGAATAGGAATTTATTTCCTGGATTATTACAAGATAAGACTTGTGAACAAATACCATCTGATCATTTGACAGCTTATTATCGGCATA
>JADGAU010000227.1 GCA_015231865.1 Gammaproteobacteria bacterium
AACCAGTGATACCACGGACAGCCTTAATAACTTTAACCTTATTTGCACCAACATCAGATAAAACAATGTCAAACTCAGTCTTTTCTTCAGCAGCAGCACCAGCATCGCCAGCAGCAGCAGGCGCAGCAGCTACAGCCGCCGCAGCAGAAACACCAAATTTTTCTTCCATTGCTTCGATTAATTCAACAACTTCCATTACTGTCATATTTGATATTGCATCTAATATGTCATCTTTTGATACAGCCATTTTCTACTCCAAATTGATTTATTAAATAGTTTTAATTATTGATATAAACTTGTGTCTTACGCTGCTTTAGAATCTCTAACTGCAGCAACGGTTCTAACAAGTTTCGCATGTGGCTCTGCCATTGTACGAACAAACTTAGTAATCGGTGCTTTCATAACTGACATTAACATGCTGATAGACTGATCCTTAGTAGGCATCTTCGCAAGAAGTTTGACATCTTCCGGCGCTAACATCTTGCCACCTAAAGATACAATTTTTACTTGCAGTTTATCATTTTCTTTCATGAATTCAGAAATAACACGACCTGCACCACCTGGATCTTCCATTGAAAATGCCAGAATTAATGCACCGGTTAATTCATCAGTTATACACTCAAAGTCTGTTCCTGCAACTGCTCTTCTAGCCAATGAATTTTTTACCACTCGGATATAAACATTTTCACTACGTGCTTTTTTACGTAGTTCATTCATATCATTGGATTCAATTCCCTGGTATAAGGCAGCAACAACAGAGTGCGCATTTGCGGCTATATCAGTAACTTCGGCAACAATTGCCTTTTTACTTTCTATTGTAAGTGCCACTCGTACTCACCTTTTAAGTTTAAGAATATTGATAGTTCAATATTCAAGTTACAGTCAACACTTAAGTAAATTATGATAGTTTACTTAAGCAAACTTCAGGTTGACAACAACCTGGTTAGTAACGACAAAACTATCTGTCGTCTGCGTAGGCAGCGTATAACTAGTAAAACAGTTAAATACAATTAAGATTGGAATCGCCTACGGTCTTTGACGTTTATCAAATTGATAAAGCAAAGTCTTTAATGTTATCTCTCTGATTTATGTATCAAGAAATATCATTGTTATTTCCTATTTAAGCTATTTCATATTTAAGCTTGAATGCTCTACAGCTAAGCCAGGTCCATGAGTAGTAGAAACACTGATCTTACCCATATAAATACCTTTAGCTGTCGCAGGTTTGGCTTTGATAAGATCTTTTAGCAAGGCTTCTAAATTACCAACAATCTTATCATTTTCAAATGATATTTTACCTAGTGAAGCATGAATAATACCTGCCTTATCTGCACGGTATCTAACTTGGCCTGCTTTTGCATTTTGTACTGCTGTTTCAACATCAGCAGTGACCGTTCCAACTTTTGGATTTGGCATTAAACCACGAGGACCAAGTACCTGACCTAACTGGCCAACAACACGCATAGCATCCGGGGTTGCAATAACTACATCAAAGTTAAGATCACCACCTTTGATTTGTTCTGCTAAGTCATCAAAACCAACTATATCTGCACCAGCATCAGTTGCTTTAGTGGCATTTTCGCCTTGAGCGAATACCGCAACTCTAACAGTCTTACCACTACCATTAGGTAATACTGTTGCACCTCTAACTACCTGGTCAGATTTTTTAGGATCGATACCAAGATTAACAGCCACATCGACTGATTCATCAAATTTTGAGGCAGGTAAAGATCTTAATAAAGATAAAGCTTCATTAATATCATAAATTTGACCGACTTTAACTTTTTCTGCGATAACTTTTTGTCTTTTAGTCAACTTAGCCATTACTCAACTCCTTCAGTGTTTAAACCCATACTACGAGCTGTGCCGGCAATTGTTCTAACCGCTGCATCCATATCAGCAGCAGATAAATCAGGCATTTTTGCTGTGGCAACTTCTTCTAATTGAGCTCTGTTTACTGTTCCAACTTTATCCATATTTGGTTTGCTTGAACCTTTTGGAATACCGGCAACTTTTTTCAATAATACTGCTGCAGGAGGGGTTTTGATAATAAAGGTAAAACTTTTATCATTAAAAACAGTAATTACAACTGGAGCAGGTAAGCCCTTTTCCATGCTTTCTGTTTGCGCATTGAACGCTTTACAGAATTCCATAATATTTAGACCATGCTGACCTAATGCAGGACCAACTGGTGGACTAGGATTTGCAGAACCGGCAGGTACCTGCAATTTTATATATGCATCAATTTTCTTTGCCATTTTACTTCCTTATGTGGGTAGATAACGCCTTTCGGCTTCCCTGTTATTAAAAATCTTTACATAGTCCCTTCCACCTTTGAGGGGGAAGGGACTTTATCACTAACTAATTAAACTTTCGCTACCTGTGAAAAATCTAATTCAACCGGTGTTGAACGACCTAAGATATTCACTGAAACATGCATTCTGCTTTTGTTGTAATCCACTTCTTCTACGGTGCCATTAAATTCGTTAAATGGACCATCAATAATACGGATAAGGGTTCCAATATCAAACAATACCTTTGGTTTAGGCTGATCAGTACATTCCTGAATTTTATTAACTATTTGTTCAACTTCTTTTTCAGAAATAGGTGCCGGATGATCTTTTTTACCACCGATAAAACCAAGAACCTTAGGTGTATCTTTAACTAGGTGCCAGGTATCATCATTCATTTCCATCTGAACAAGAACATATCCAGGAAAGAACTTTCTTTCGCTCTTTCTTTTCTTACCATCACGGATTTCCATCACTTCTTCTGTTGGAATCAAAATATCTTTGAAGCTATCTTGCAGGTTAAACCGGCCAATTCTCTCTTCAAGTGATTTTTTTACCGTACCTTCAAATCCTGAATATGCTTGAACAACATACCAACGTAATGACATAGTTAACCTTGTCCTGTTAAATAACGGACGCCCCAACCAATAAACTGGTCAAAGATCCATAATAATATTCCAATTATTAAAACCATTACCCCAACTATTAGTGTAGTTTGAGTGGTTTCTTTTCTATTTGGCCAAACAACCTTTTTCATCTCGACAGTTGAAAGACGGATAAATGATATCAAACTTCGTCCAACCTCAGATTGTGCAGCAATTGCTATGGCAACAGCAATAGCAACAATTAAACCTACCGTTCTATATAAGACGGAATACTCTGGCATCATATAGAAAGCAGCCAATGCGGCTATAACTAATGCGACAGCAGCATAAATTTTTATTTTATCAGCCATGTATTATTTCTTTATTATCATTCTTTGTTTGATTGGTATTGGATTATAAAAAGTGGCAGGCCAGGAGGGAATCGAACCCCCAACACCCGGTTTTGGAGACCGGTACTCTGCCAATTGAGCTACTGGCCTATTTTCTTTTTCCAGTGTACCTAATTAAAAGAGCCACGTACTATATAGTATGTGACTCTTTATTTCAAGCTTTAATTTGTTCAGTTTGCTTTTAAAGCTTGATCATCATATGACTTCTTGATTTTGTGTAGTTTATGCAATAATTTTAGCTACAACACCAGCACCAACGGTACGGCCACCTTCACGAATCGCAAAGCGTAAGCCTTCA
>JADGAU010000228.1 GCA_015231865.1 Gammaproteobacteria bacterium
GTACGTCAGCCTTTGGTATAAAAAACGGGAATAAATTAATAAGAAATTAATTGAGTTTCCTGTTATTATTGTCCCAAATTTTTTAAGAGTTAATACAAAAAGTGAAGGTCGATATTCAACAGCCAGGGCTCTGTGAAAACTATACCAATAATATCATTGGTTTCGATGAGATGTGTCTTAATAATGGCCAAATTAAACAACATTGGCAATTCCTTGTTGACGCACTACAAAGCCTTGGGCCGGAAGAATTAAAACTCAGAAGACGGGAAACCCAACGTCAATTATTGCAAACAGGTGTGAGTTTTGATATCCATCACGAACAACAGGATCACTATAGACAATTGTCTCTAGACCCTCTCCCTTATATTATAGAGGCTCCCGAATGGAATAATATTAAGGCCGGATTAATCCAGCGGGCACATTTACTCAACTATATTTTAAAAGATCTTTATGGTCCAAGAACGCTTCTTAAGCAGGGAATTTTACCGGCAGAACTAATCTTTTCACACCATGGTTTCTTAAGGCAATGCGCCAACCTTAACCTTAGTCACGAAAATTATTTATTATTCTATGCTGCAGATATAGCTCGCAGTGAAGATGGCAATTTATGGGTGCTCTCCGATAGAACGCAAACTCCGACTGGTTCTGGTTATGCGCTGGAAAATCGCATGATAATGCGACGCATTTTTCCCAAGTTATTTCGTGAGGCAAAAGTACAGCGGCTAGTTAGTTTTTTTCGTTCATTAAGAAAAGAATTATCTTCCTTATCACCGCGTGATAAAAAATCACATACTGTTTTATTATCCAGCGGTTCAGAACATGAGTCTTATTTTGAACATAGTTATTTAGCGAATTATCTTGGATATACACTTGCTCAAGGAAGTGATCTGACATCCAGAGATGGAAAAATCTGGCTAAAATCTATTGATGGATTAAAGCAAATTGATGTGGTTTTTAGAAAAATTGACGACATTGACTGTGATCCGCTTGAATTAAATCAAAATTCATTTATTGGTGTTCCAGGCTTGCTGTCGGCAGTTCGTGCCGGTCATGTGAATATAGCTAACCCTCTAGGTAGCAGTATTATTGAAAACCCTGCATTCCAGGCTTTTTTACCGGGAATTTGCCGACAAATTTTAGGTGAAGAACTGATTATCCCCTGTATTCCCAGTTGGTGGTGTGGTCAAAATGATTCGTTGGCCTATGTCATGGATAATTTTGACCAGTTAATTATTAAACCCGTATCAAAACAACAGAATATTAATTCTTTTGTTCCGCAAGAACTACCTCTGGAACAGAAAGAAAAAATGCGGCAAATGATCTTTGATAATCCAAAGTTATTTGTTGCTCAGCAAAGAATAAAATATGCCACCACCCCAACTCTTATAAAGGGAAAATTTCAGCCCAAACCAACCATACAACGTTTCTTTTTATGTTCTGAAGGCAAAGAGTATAAAGTAATGCCCGGCGGTTTATCGCAAGTTATATCATCTCCGTCAAAATGGAAAGACAATGCTGAATCTGAACTAATATCTAAAGATATCTGGATACTGGCAACCGATGATGAACAGGTTGATACCCTTTGGAATAATATTGATTCACTGGATGATTATGCAGGTATCGGTTCTTTACCCAGTCGCGCCGCCGAAAATTTTTACTGGTTGGGACGAAATGTTGAACGAGCAGAAAATTTTATCCGTTTATTTCGCAGCATCATATTAAAAGTTGATGAAATAGCTGAATATCGTAATGATATCGATAAATTTTGTCTCAATAAATTAGTCCTTTCATTAAATCAGATAACCGGAGTATCGACCGATAAATTTTTACAGCTTAGTTTAACCTCTAGTCAGGAAATTGATTATGAATTAGCATTAATGCTGATGGATAGAGGAAATTTAGGCAGCCTTCATAGTATCTTAAATAATATGATTAATTCAGCCTATAGTATTAAAGATCTTTTATCTCCTGATACCTGGCGAGTATTTAGTAAGTTTGAAGCACTGATAGAAAACTGGCACAAAAATGACTTGCCTCATGATTTATCTGAAACTGACGAAGAACTGGATGAACTTATTACTCTATTAGCGGCTTTTAGCGGTTTAGTACTGGAAAGTACAACCGTTGATCAAGGCTGGTTGTTTTTGAATATTGGTCGAAGACTGGAACGTTCAGTTGGTCTGATTAACCTTATTGAATCGATGTTAGCTGAAGAAAACTCTCAAAGCATAGAATATACTTTGTTACAGAGCACACTGGCTAGCACTGAAACACTCATGACTTACCACCGCCGTCATAGAACAAATATTCAATTAAGCTATGTATTAGAATTATTATTATTTGATTCCAGTAACCCACGCAGCCTGAGCTATCAGTTTGAACATTTACATCATGCCATTAATAAATTACCCAAGGTAAATCAGTCTGAAGAACTGAGTCTGGCGCAACAAAAAATTTCTGAATTAGTGGCAGCACTTTTGAATATTGATTTGCAAAACATCTGTTTAACGAATCCTGAAACACTGGAAAAAGATAATCTAAAGTTATTTTTAAAAGATATCAATGAACAATTAAATATCACTTCACAGTCCATTACCGATAGCTATTTTAACCTGATAGTTAAGCATCAACAGTTGAGCTAAGTATGAAATACCAGGTGATTCATAAAACAGAATATCAATATCAACATCCTTTATCGCTAAGCTATAACGTTGCCTGCATATTGCCTTGTTCAAATATTTATCAAAATTGTTTATCCAGCAACCTGGAAGTGTCACCATCTCCCTCTTTTTTCCAGGAGAATATTGATTTTTTTGGGAATCGTCAAAGTTTTTTTAATATTCAACAAGCCCATAGTAAATTATCGATTATTGCTAACAGTCAAATTGAAGTCTATGAACTGGATAATATGATATTAGCTAACTCTAAGGCCTGGGAAAGTGTCTGCAAAGAAGACCTGGATTATACTCAATATATGATAAAGCAATATTGTTTAGATTCACCACTGATTCATATTGGGCAACAATTCTATGACTATGCAAAACCATCATTTACACCTAAAAGGCCTTTGCTATTAGCGGTCAAAGAACTGATGCAGCGTATTTATGAAGACTTTGAATATACACCAAATTTTACTTCCATCAGCACGCCACTGCAGGATGTTATGTTACATAAAAAAGGGGTTTGTCAGGATTTTGCTCACTTAGCCATTGCCTGTATCCGCTCAATGGGCCTACCCGCCCAATATGTTAGTGGTTACCTGGAAACATTACCGCCACCGGGAAAGCCTAAAATCGTTGGTTCTGATGCATCGCATGCCTGGTTTGCTGCTTATGATCCCGCGTTTGGCTGGGTCGAGTTTGACCCGACAAATAATCAGCAACCAACCAATCAGTATATACGTACCGCTTACGGCCGTGACTATAGTGACGTGACACCATTAAAAGGGATTCTGTTTGGTGGCAGTAGCCATCAGCTTAATGTATCTGTTGATGTTAGTCGAATCTAGTTTTCAGTTTTCAGTTTTCAGTTTTCAGTTTTCAGTTTTCAGTTTTCAGTTTTCAGTTTTCAGTT
>JADGAU010000229.1 GCA_015231865.1 Gammaproteobacteria bacterium
GTCTCCATTGCATCTGCTATAAATTCCGGGTTTGATCCGTGTTTTTCTGAATTCTTAATAATCATACTAATTTGCGCCATTACATTTTTAAGATCATGAACAACAAATGCAGACAATCTATTATATGCCTCAAACTGACGAGATATGGATAATTTCTCACTGGCATTAAGCAATTCCAGAGAATTAGCTAATTGCATACCTGCCGTTTTAAGGACATCATGATCTTCCCAGTTTAGCCTTCTGGCAACTTTTGCACGACTAAGCACAACAATACCTTGTAATTTATTTTGCTGAAATAAAGGAATTAATAACCAGACTTCTTTTTTTTCATCCAGCCAGTAGGATAAATCGATATCTTCATAAATCGATGGTTCATGCTGATATTCAACTAAATCAACTACCCAGTGCTTTTGTTCTAAATAGGAAATTAAAGGATCATTTTTATTAATTAATTTGACGCCATCAAAGCCGAGTGTTTCACTTTCGATTAATATATAATCACCATTATCATTACGTACCCATAATGCTCCGCCGGCACTATCAACGATATCTGCAAGTGAACGTACAATAAAAGAAGACAATACATCTATAGACGCAACATGACTTAGAGTAGAACTGATTTTTAACCATTGTTCACGGTAATCATATCGATAGCTGACAAAGTGCTTATTTAAATAAACTTTAAGGAGTGCCCGTATTTTCCCTGAAAATAAAAGGATAAATAAAAAGACAATCGCAAGAAAAATAAAAATTGTTTGAACGGCCCCGCCCCATTGTCCTCCAAAACGTTTGATGTAATATCCTGCCAGCGCCATTAAAATTAAATAAACACCTGATAAAATCAATGTTGCACTATGAAAGACCATTTTTTGCGACAGATAAAAACTTTTCGTCTGATTTTTAAGGCGCACAGCACCGACCATCAAAAAAAGTACCAGGATAGCAGATATAAAACCACGTAAGTCCCACAACGCAAAATCTAACTGAAGAAATAAGACCGCTTTAGTATAGATAATAAAGTCATAAGTAAATAAGCCGCCTAAGGCAAGACAGGTCATTTTAATAGCCCATCGTTGCTCAACAGGCGAATTTCTGTATAACTGTTCGACTAACATCAGCCCAATAATTGATTGAATCATATGAAACAAGAAGCGTAAATCTTTATGAAACAATTCAGTCATCATCAACTGCAAATAAGGAATTGCTTCAATAATAAAAACTAGCGCAGTAAATGCAACAATCAGTAAGGAATATTTAGAGCGAAGAACAAATAAATAACTATTTTCAAATCGAGTACAAGTAATTAATACCAGTAAGTAGCCATACCATCCTAAGTTTCTTAAGGTTTCCATCATAAGAATGTCGGAAATCAAATAGGTATGTGTAATTAGATTATAAGCGATTACTAACGACCAGATAAGTGAAAGTAAAGCACCTATAATAAGAGAAAAGCCAGAGGTATGTTTTTTTAACGACCAGAAGCTAAAAATAAATAATAATAAAAAAGCAAGGCTCGAAGTAAGATAGCTAAGTATATTTAGACTAAACATAAAAAAGATATTGCTTCAATATTACTCATTTATTAAATAGCATATAGCTTCTATTTTGCGCCCTGCTTCCACAGAACGACCTGAATTGTATGAAGAATAATCATTAAATCTAGAAATAAACTATAATTTTTCAGATAGTAAAGATCGTACTCAAGTTTATTTTTTGTGTCTTCCTCATTTGAGCCATATGGGTAACAAATTTGAGCCCAACCAGTTAATCCAGGCTTAACAAAATGTCTGACTTCATAAAACTGAATGGAATCTGAAAATTGATTGACAAATTCAGGACGTTCGGGTCTTGGACCCACAAAACTCATTTCACCTTTGATTACATTCCATAATTGAGGAAGTTCATCAATTCTCACTTTACGTATAAACGCCCCTACCTTAGTAACTCTATTATCATTAGTTGAGGCCATGACCGCACCATCTTTTTCAGCGTTGACCCCCATACTTCTGAATTTAATGACATCAAAAGTTTCATTGTTCTGCCCAACCCTGGTTTGACGGTACAAAATGGGCGCTTTAAAACCAGATTCCAGCATAATTGCTAAACAGGTTATTAGCATAATAGGCCAGACTAACAAGAATAAAGAGATGGCAGCAATTAAATCCAATACTCTTTTTGTTCTCTCATTAATGTAACTTCTCATAAAACCATTAGAAAAAACCAGGTTACTTGGATGAACTGATTGTAACTTTATTCTACCTATATGTTTTTCAAAAAAGGTCGAGAGTTCATCTATCTGAACGCCATATAATTTGCAATCTAATAAATCTCTGATTGGTAATGATTTTCTCTTATCATCTAAAGCAACAATAATTTCATCAACTTTATTGTTGACAACATATTCGTATAGACTATCGGGAATATTAATAAGTCGACTTGCATCAATTTTTATATTTTCACCTTCAACTGGAACATAACCAATACAATTAAAATGACGAATATCTGATTTACGTTTAAGATCAGAAATTAAACTGGCTCGATGCCCTGCTCCATAAACCAGAATTTTTTTACGATAAATTAAATTATTAGCCAATAAAAAATAACAAGAGGTTCTGCTAAAAAGGATCCCTGCTAATGAAATTAAGATCGCATACGTGAATGCCCGCCTGGATATTGCAATGTGCGGCAAGGCATAAAATATAGAGCTCATAATGACCGCTGCTAAAACAAAAGTTAATATTGCTCTAATAATGCTTGAGTTTATACTATCTCTTAAATGCCTATTATATAAGCCCAAAGAAACCATAATTAAAAAAACGACTGATGAATAAATCAGCATCATAGTCAATAGACTGGGCACATCCGGCAAATCATTTTTTGTTAAGTATATTGCAAAGGGTATTGAGACTAATAAAATAGCAAACTCAAAAATGGTTTTTATAAATTCTGATGTTGGTATATGGTGCTTGAAAAATTTGACCATAATAATTAATTCCTAATGAATTACATTTTTGACAACTCAAAACAAAGTAAATATTACTTTATTAATGTGTATACTCAATTAAATTAAGATTGAAGCAGTTATATTATATAAATTGAAATATAAAATATGAATTAAAACTTTATAAAAATAAATAAGAAGGGAAATAATATAAGATTTTAAAGAAAAAATAAACTTTAAAATCATTTTTACGCAAAAAATATTTTTTAACGTGATAAAAAATAATTACTAATTATTTTAAAACGGTGAAAAGGTTATCACCTCTATTATTGATTTATATGGAAAGTCCAATTTGAGAAATAATTGATACCCCGACACTTTCGGTTTGCCATTTTCGGCGATCCAGACCGCACCGTCTATCTTCACCGATATAAGTTCCTTCAGAATCCATTATTGGAAATTGAATGTTTCTACTTGAACTTCGTCTGTCTGTTTGTCTTTTATTCATTAATCAATCTCAAATACACAAATTGTAATTCGCAGCACTTAGCCAGAATAAAGCAATAATTATACCAAAAACTTAAA
>JADGAU010000022.1 GCA_015231865.1 Gammaproteobacteria bacterium
AAAAATAAAGATCTGGGTGAGCGTTTTAATAATTTTCAACCTATCTATATTTTAAATGACAAAGAATCATATGAAGCATGTTTTGATCAATCCTCAGAACTTAATTTTGTATTTCTTCATAAAAAGAAAAGAAAGTTTCAGATATTTGAACAATTAAATATTAAAGATCTAACTGCCTATTATGAAGGTACGATTAACAACATAATTGAATCAGTTAATTCTAGCTTACAGCTAGCCATGGTAAATCCAAATCAGAATTGGGCTGAAGAACAGAAAAATTTAGAAAAGAATATAATTGATCAATTACAGTTATTAAAAGATCAAGCTAAGAAAAACATTAAGAAAAATGAAATGAAACGTCGAGTTTCTCGTTTATCTGTTATTAATTTAATTTATGATCATCCTAAACAAAATCTTTATTTAAAGAGATTATCTGATTTAGCTAAAATGAGTCCAAGAAGTTTACAAACTAACTTCTTAAATTCTTATGATATTTCACCTACTCACTTTCATAAGTTTGTGAGATTGACCGCCGTTAATCACCAGTTAAAAATTGATGAGCCAAGAACGAATCAAGTTACCAGAATTGCAATATCACATGGTTTTACTCATTTAGGGCAATTCTCATGTGACTATAAGCGTTATTTTAAAGAGTCCCCCTCTGATACTTTATATTCTGATGCAGTTTAATTTGATAATATCAGCCTTTAGTCAGGATAATGGTATTATAAATTTTCTACAACTTTTTAGAATCAGATTCTCATTTATTTTCTAAAAAATTCTAATGGATTTAATAGATTATTTGATGTAGTTAATCTATTATGATAGATTAATTATCAATTAATTATTAAAAACTTACTAATGATCATAAAAATTATAAGAATCTTCATTGTTTTATTTATTTTATCTATCATTGCCTTTTTTGCTTATGACTACCGTAACTTCTCAAAAATTAAAAATGCAGAAGCCAAAGAACAAGTCAATCAGGCTTTAAATGATATTCTAAAATTAAATTCTAGTTTAAGGTTTCAAATTAGTCACTTATTGATTTTAAACCGTGATCTATTTGAAGAGTTAATTCAAAATCCAGAAAGTGAAAAACTAATAGAAAAATTTGATGCTATTTTTAATAATAATTTACCCAGTTATTATACTTTTTCACTGGCAGATGAAAATGGCGATTTGCTAACAGACCACTTTTTTGAAAAAGTGGGTAGATTATGTAGACAAGATATTCATGAATTTGCTGTTGACGAAAGTACTACCTGGTTAACAATTCACCCCGGGCCAGATGAATATCATTATGATCTCATGTTACCATGGAATAAAAATAGTAAGAAAAGAGTCGTATTTCTTGGGTTTAAAATTGATAGCCTAGTAGAAATTTTAAAAAGCAGGCAACCAATTGGACGAAAACTTTATATCGTTAGAAGTGATAAAAACAACCTGGTTGAAGTGTCTGCTAATGGCTCTAGAGATAAAATGAGCAATCAATTATTTTTAAGCGATCAAATTCAATACCATATATCTGAACCTATCGAAGGCACTTATTGGGCAATTGTTGATGTTATTGAAACGCCCATATACAAGCTTTATTACCGAGAAAGAATTGCAGAATTATTAAATTCTCAACACTAGATTATCTTCATAATGGCTAATTCATTATGGGTTTCCCACAATAAGCAACATAAAAAAGACTTATGTTCCAATTTAAAGCAAATTAATAAAAATGCTTTAACTATTTATGGGTTCTTTACCTTAGTTGCTTATGGTCTTTCATTAAACGTAATTAGTCTCATTTTTTCAAACATTTGGTTGTTAGCTAATATAGCTTTGATATATCTGTTTTATCATTCTAAAATGAATTTAATATATAACTACAAAAATGATAAATCCCTTGATAATGAGTTAATGACATTATTCGTCATTGTAATATTTAGTGCTATACTCTGGTCATTACTCATTAGTTACACCATTATTTTAAAATATTGGGATGTCGCACTATTAAGTATTGCTCTGGCAATATTTGTCACTTATCAATTGTCAGTTATAGATAGAATGGCAATGGCTTTTGTTTATCCATTATTAATCCCAATTGCGTTAACCTTATTCATTGATAACCATCAAGAATATTTTATATATGGTTTGTATACCTTAGTTTATCTTTATTTTATTTTTTTAATCGAGCGGAAACTAGCAACATATCCGGATCCATTGTTAAATATAGAAAGTATCAAAGAACCAGTTATATTAACTGATGAAAAAAATAATGAATTTAAGCCTGAAATTGAGTCTAAAGCACAACAATCTTCACTTAGAAAAGTTAAATTTAACAACCTTTCTGAAACCAATATACTAATAGTGGAAGATAATGAAGTTAATCAAAAATTAATACAAAATGGATTATCTAACCTTTGTAAAAAAGTTTATATTGTTAATAATGGTCTTGAAGCAGTTAAATTATTACCGTCAATTTCTGTAGATTGTATTGTTATGGACGTTCAAATGCCTGTTATGGATGGTCATGAGGCAACTCAAATTATTCGTAACATGGATAAATATAAAGATACTCCTATTATCATTGTCACTGCAAATACTTATCTTAGTCATAGAGATGAATGTATAGAAATTGGTGCATCTGATTTCTTAAATAAACCCGTAGAAATCCATGTTTTAATCAATACAATCAAATATTGGTTAAGGATCCCACCAAAAACTGATCTGAGCGAAGAAGCATATATTGAAATAACCAACGAAATTTATGATCAGACGTTTAATCCCATTGAAGCTAGAAAGTTTTTTCTTAATAAAAACATCTATGTTGATACGCTTAATTTATTTATTAATAACCAATCCAATGTAGTTGATAAACTTAATGATGCATTATCAAATCACAAGGTTGATCAATTTAAACGTTTAATACATACATTGAAAGGATTATCTCTCCAGATAGGAGCCAAAACCTTGCATGAACATGCAAAAAAAATTGACCTTCAGCTTAAAAATGAACTTGCTGAGTATTCGGAATTAACAAATGATTTACATGAACTTGAACAAGAACATTTAAAAGTTATCCAAACTGTTCAAAGTTATATTGACAAAAATAGTAATCAACTACAAAATCAGACTCCGAAAAAATCGAAATCAAGAACTTTAGATAACGACAAACTAAATAATGAGATCGATGAAGTGATTGGTTTAATCATAAATTTTGATACCCATTCAGTTGAAAAGTTAAAACAGGTATTATCGAATTATGAAATTGAAGCAGATTTAGAAAGCAAGTTAAAAAATATATTAACCTTGTTACAGCAGTTTGATTATGAAAAAGCCATTGAAGTTTATAACAATGATCAATGTTTCACCTCGAAGTAAATGCAAAAAATAAAAGTTGACTATTGCCGATATGTTAATTCGCCTGACTTCTTATAATCCGGCCAATATTTATCAACAATAAAGCCTCGCCCTTCTTCTATCCATAATTGACTTTCTTCATCTAATTTAAAATAAGCCAGGTGAATACTTCGCTTACTTTGAGAAAAATGACGCTTGATATAGATGGTCATTTCCTTGGCAGTTAAAAGATTTTCTTCCTGATAAGAAAAATATAAAGGAACAATCCAATCAAGTTTATCAATAATTATCCAACGACCGATGTGATTAGTATCTGCCTGATAAAAATAATCTGGCCTGGTCCACCAGCGAGTTAATACATTTTCATTGATTAATTCATTTTCTTCATCATTTAGACGTAATTCATGCCCCAATGGATGATATAAAGCTCCCTTTATTAGTAACTTTTTATCTAAGCCTGTTGATAACTGTTCAGAGAAGTGTTGATCTAATGTGAATTTTCCTTCAACTGAGTTACTAATAAATAATTGTCTGCTAAATAAATGTTCTGTTTTATGAAGTAACCAATCCTGCCCGTTTGGACCACAAAAGCGATGATAATTAAACTCCTCAGGACGAAATAAATAAAACTTAACACTTAATTCTAAATGGACACGTTTATTACTTTCATGATCGTAGTAGATCATATCTAATTCACCTAGACTGATTTTTTTTTCATCATAAATAGGTAAATTGTGCGTAAACTCACTAATTATCCCTTTTTTTTCAAGGTACTTAAAAAAAAATATGATAAGTCGCTCGTATCTTATGCCTAAGCGAAATGAACGCAGTTGTTCTAACCAGTTTTCTAATTCAGATGGATTTTGATTAAGCTCAAATAACCAGTCATAATGATCTTGATAGAGCTTTTCACCCCAAGCTTGATCACAGTTTATGACTGATTTACTCTCTGTATAGGTATTTGAAACTATTGAGGGACTACGTAAAATCCAGACTAATGCCCGAACTTGCTTATGCGTAAATTGAATTAAATCTTTTATCATTAATTCATTAGACATTAAGACAATAAACCCCTGGATAAATCAGAAATAATATCTTCAACATTCTCAATTCCTACTGCAATACGAATTAAACCATCGGTAATGCCTGCTTTTATTCTTTCTTCTTCATCAACACGTCCATGAGTTGTTGTAGCCGGGTGGGTAATTGTAGTTTTGGCATCACCAAGGTTGGCCGTAATTGAAAGCAAACGCGTTTGATTAATAACATTCCATGCGCCCGTTCTACCACCTTTAACTTCAAAAGATAAAACACCACCAAATAATCGCTGTTGTTTTTTTGCTAACTCATGTCCAGCATGATCGGCCAGCCCAGGGTAAAAAACTTTATTGACTTTTTCTTGTTCACTAAGCCACTGAGCTAATGCCATAGCATTTTGACAATGCTGGTTCATTCTAAGCGATAAAGTTTCCAATCCTTTTAAGAAAATCCAGGCATTAAATGGGCTCATAGATGGCCCTGTTGTTCTTAATACGCCAAAAACTTCATCAATATATTTTTCATCACCTAAAACGGCACCGCCCAGAGCACGCCCCTGCCCATCAATATATTTAGTTGCAGAATGCACTACAAGATCAGCACCATACGATAAGGGTTGTTGTAAAGCAGGCGTGCACAAACAGTTATCAACAACTAATAAACAATCATTATCATGCGCCAGTTTGGCAATAGCCGAAATATCAGCAACTTCAACGAGTGGATTTGATGGAGTCTCTAAAAACAGCATTTTGGTTTCAGGTAACATTGCTGATTCCCATGAATCTATATCAGTTAAATCAACATAACTTGTAGCAACACCAAATTTTCCCATATATTTATTAAATAAAGTAATACTAGAACCAAAAATTGATCGTGAGGAAACAATATGATCTCCGCCTTCTAATAAGGCGATACAGACACTTAAAATAGCTGACATACCAGAAGAAGTTGCGACACAGGCCTGTGCCCCTTCTAATGCTGCTAGACGTCTTTCAAAGGCTGATACAGTTGGGTTTGTGAATCGGGTATAAATATTTCCTTCTTCATCACCTGTAAAAATAGCAGCTGCTTGTTCTGCGGATTCAAAAACATAACTAGAGGTCGTAAAAATGGCTTCATTATGTTCTCTTTCCTGAGTTCTTGTATAGCCTGCTCTAACGCCCAGTGTTTGTATTCCTTGAGGTTCATCCCAAAGTTCAACATGTTCGCCATTTTTCAAATTGTTTTTTAAAGTTTTATCTGACATATCTGACACCTTATAAAATATAGTTAAAATTATCACATGAATGCCTATAATTTGCTATTGATTTTAAAAAATACAAACCCATTTATTTATCTTAATTATCTAGTTAAATGAATACAAAATATAAGGGAAATGTCATGACAAACACAGTCAATTGCGTTGTATTAAAAACCGAAGCAGAAGCTTTAGATAAAATCCCTCACCCTGGTGAGCTAGGTCAACGAATTGTTGCTAATGTATCAAAAGAAGGTTGGAAACGCTGGTTGCAACATGCAACCATTATTATTAACGAAAATGGTTTAAATACATCAGATGAAAAACATGTCGTTCTTTTAGAAGAACAAATGATTGGTTTTTTCTTTAAAGAAGGAAATTATTTAAGTTCTGGTTTGCGTATTCCACCGCAACAGTAAAAGAAGTGTTAAGTGTATAAGAAAAAGATTAAGTGGGCTTAGACCCACTTATCAAGAAAAAATATTATTTAATTTCTAATAATTCAATATCAAAAATTAATGTTGCACCTGGTCCAATAACTGGTGGCGAACCATGATCGCCATAGGCCAAATCAGATGGTATATATAAACGCCATTTAGAACCAACTGGCATTAATTGTAATGCTTCAATCCAACCTTGAATAACGCCATTAACAGGAAATTCTGCTGGTTGGCCACGTTCAACGGAACTATCAAATACTGTGCCATCAATTAGACTACCATGATAATGGGTGACAACTTTATCTGTTGCTTTTGGAGTTTCCCCGGCACCTTCAGATAAAATTTCATATTGAAGTCCAGATGCAGTAGTAACAACACCATCTTTCTTAGAATTTTCTTCTAAGAATGCTTTCCCCGCATTTTTATTACCTTCAGCAGCACTTGCAGCGTCTGCTGTTACTTTTTCATTAATCGCAGTAAAAGCCGCTTGCATTTCACTATCCGAAAATCGCATCGGCGTGTTTTGAAAAACATCGCTTATGCCTATTAATAATGAATCAAGACTAAAGCCATCAAAAGATTGTTGTTTAACTTGCTGGCCTAATTGTAGTCCTATGCCGTAGCTAACCTTGTCGGCATCTGATTCGATTTTATATTCAGTATTACTCATCATTCCTCTCTATAGTTATGAGAATGTTGAGCTAAAGAATATCAAACACAACAACAAACTCTGATTAAAAATAAGTGATTTATATATTACCCATGATATTTGTAAATGCAGCGAGGCATTTTCAAAGACTATGAGTATAGATGGGGCAAAGCATAGAAGTTTCAATCAAAAATGAATAATTATTTTAAAACAATAACTTGATTATATGCTGAATAACCTTATTTAAAATAAGCCGAAAGCCTGGGGCTTTTATAATTTTATTAAGGTTTTGACCATATGACGTTACAACAAAAATTTAATCGTTTACGCTCTAATAAGATATTTGAACTATTTGTTATATCTATTATTATTTTTTCAGCCTTAGTGATTGGTGCTAAGACCTATCATATGTCAGAGACTGTATTAAATGCAATTGCAGTTCTGGACTGGGCAATTACCTTTATATTTTTGACTGAAATAATTATTCGATTTATTGGTGAAGAACATAAAAGTCAATTTTTTAAAAATGTCTGGAATATCTTTGATTCTCTTATTGTAACAGTAAGTTTAATTCCTATTGAAGATAGTGAATTAGCGATTATTGGTCGTTTAATCCGTATTTTCAGGGTCTTAAGAATGATATCGATTATTCCAGAATTAAGAATGTTATTAAATTCATTAATCATCGCTTTACCACAATTAGCCTACATTGTGGCTTTGATGTTTATTATTTTTTATATTTATGCAGCGGTTGGCAGTACATTTTTTGCAGAAATTAACCCTGTGTTATGGGGTGATATTGCCATTTCAATGCTAACCCTTTTCCGTGTTATGACATTTGAAGACTGGACCGATGTTATGTATGAAACCATGTCGGTTTATCCATTAAGTTGGATTTTCTATATGAGTTTTATATTCTTTACTGCCTTTGCTTTTTTAAATATGGTTATTGGTGTTGTAGTTAATGTTTTAAATGAAGAACACGAACGCGTAGTGCAGAAAAATAAAGCGCCTGAACCATCTAATACTGAACTACAGGAAGAAATTAGGGAATTGAAAGCTTTGATTAAAAAATCCATTAAAACTTAATCAAAAAGCCTTGTTTCATTAAGTGTTGAGGAAACACCGTAACAATCACCTCCCCATTTATGGGGGAGGAACTATTTTGTGCAATATTGAATTTTCAGCAACACTTAACATAAGCAGTCAAATTAATTATATAGATAAAATAACATAAGCAATTGCAAATTCTTTCTCATCTGAAAGGCTAAGATGAGATTGCTTAATTTGTTTTTGATTAATGAACTCTTGCGCAAATTCATAAAAACGCAAATGAGGTTGACCTAAATCATTATTGAATGTTTCAATGTGCTGTAAACTCAAGCCCTGACTAAAGCCAATACCAAAAGCTTTAGCTGTCGCTTCTTTTGCTGCAAATCGTTTAGCTAAATAGGCACTTGCATTATCTAATGAATGCTCATAGTGATCCCGGTACTTTTCCATTTCAAATGGAGTGAGTATTCTTTGTGGAAATTTAACTGGATTACGGGAAATAGAATCTCTGATCCGTTTTATTGAAACGATGTCTGTGCCAATACCATAAATCATTTTTAGTATAAATGATTTCTAGCTCGAATCATTAAATGCTTCATTTCACTGACAGCTTCTTTTAGGCCCGTAAAAACAGCCCTGGCAATAATCGCATGGCCAATATTAAGTTCAACTATTTCGTCAATGGCGGCAATTTTTTCAACATTATGATAATTTAATCCATGACCAGCATTAACCTGTAAACCTAGCTTATGTGCATACTTGACGGCTTCAACAATTTTGATTAATTCGTTTTCTTGTTGTTCTGCAGGTGCATCAGCAAAGTGTCCCGTATGTATTTCAATAACAGGCGCTCCTGCCTCTTTAGCGGCATCAATTTGCTTTATGTCTGCATCAATAAAAAGAGAAACAATAACATTTGCTTGTGCTAATCTTTGACAGGCATCTTTAATTTTATCTGGCTGAGCAACTACATCTAAACCACCTTCTGTGGTTAATTCTTCACGTTTTTCGGGAACTAAACAACAATCAGAGGGTTTGACTTCACAGGCAATATTTAACATATCTTCGGTGACCGCCATTTCTAAATTCATTTTGGTTTGCAAAATATCTTTTAAAAACAAAACATCACGTTCTTGAATATGGCGTCTATCTTCTCTTAAATGAAGCGTAATTCCATCAGCACCTGCTTCTTCTGATAGAATTGCTGCTTGAATAGGATCCGGGTAACGAGTACCTCTAGCCTGCCTGAGGGTGGCAATATGATCAATATTGACACCAAGGTAAATTGGGGAGTGTGGCATAAAATTACTTTTTATGATTTCTATTAAAAACTTCTTTTTCTTGCTGTGCTGTTCTAATAGCACTTTCATGCATACTAATATCACGTTTTTGCTCTTGAATGAATTTGGTTATACATTCGTCGTAAGCAATAATATCTTTGTTATAAAGTTCAATTTGATATCTGGATGCTAGTAAAAGTGGCTTTTCTGGCTGAAAACACAAATGATATGGCTGTGCTCTATCGGCATAAGAATTAAACGATAATAATGAAAATAATAACATTATCGAAATCTTACTTAATAAACGCATTGATAAACTCCTAAATTAAGTAACAAAATAGCGATATCGATATTTTTTGTACCAATATTAAATATAACGTCGAATAACGCCGGAAACGACACCTAAGATTTCTACTTCATGGTTTTGCAAGTAAATAGGCTTCATATCAGGATTTGCTGGCTGAAGTCTAATCCCTTTCTTTTCAATATAGAATTTTTTCAGTGTCACTTCTTCTTGATTAATGAGACAAACAACTGATTGTCCTTCAGATGCGGAACTGGTTTTTTCAATAATTACAACATCCCCATCCTGGATGTTATCGTCAACCATTGAATGGCCTTTAACCTTTAGTGCATAAGTATTATGTTTAACCATATTACCCGGCACGGATACCATTTCAGAATTATCTTCTATTCTTTCAATGGGTTGACCAGCAGTTATGTTTCCTAATAACGGAATTTCTACTAATTGTTCATCACTAAACTCAGTTTCAATTAATTCATCCGTAAATACCGGTCTTTTATTTTTATTTAGCATCATGCAGACATTACTCACAACAAATCCCCTTTTATACACTTTAGATTGTAATGTACCACTAAATATACCTTGTTTCTACTGTAAATTTAATCGTGAATTAACAATTTCCAGCTTTTCATAAAGTATAATTTTACATTCATGTAAATACGGGCTTAATAAACAATAAATTCTTCGGCTGGACTTGATACAAATTGAATTAGGCAATACAAATATCAATAGTAATAATGACAATAAAATAGTTTTAATAATAAACATGATTAACTCCTTAATAAATAATTCAGAAGTAGTTTATAAATTAGTCCTAAATTAAGTTATCAGCTAAATTAATCTTTATTGATAAAAAATAGTAGTAATGTTTGTCAGATAAATCTGATGAGATAATTAAGAATTAAATATTAGAAATTTTCAATTTGCTCTGAAATATCGAGCCATTGCTCTTCAAGACTTTCTAATTTTGATTTTGCAGTTGATTGGAGTTGTAATAGAGACTTTAATTTATCTTTATTATTTGCCTGATAGATATCATTATCCAATAATTGCGGCTCAACCTCTTCTAATTCTGATTGATAACGATGCATTGATTTTTCAATAGATTTTAGCTTCTTTTGTAATGGTTGTAACTGTTGTCTTCTTATTGCATCCTGCTGTCGTTGTGCTTTTTTATCTAAACGTTGTGGATTTTTATCTACTGAAGATCTATCAGTACCGTTTTCTTTTGAGTCCGATGGCTCAATGGACTGGGCAAGTTTCTTTTGTTGACTTAGGTACTGATTATAATCAGTTAGGTCACCATCAAACTCGCGAATATTATGATTTTCGACTAGATAGAATCGATTGGTAATGCTATTTAATAAATAACGATCATGAGCAATAACAATTAAGGCACCTTCAAATTGCTGAAGAGCAAACGCTAAGGCATTACGCATTTCTAAGTCTAAGTGATTAGTGGGCTCATCAAGTAAAAGTAAATCTGGCTGTTGGTAAACTAAAGAAGATAAAACCAATCGCGCTTTTTCACCGCCGGAAAAATGCTTAATAAGACAATCGGCTTTATTGTCTAACTGACCACTCATAAAAGCAAAGCTGCCTAAAAAATCTCTAATTTGCTGTTCACTGGCTTTTTTATCAATTTGATAAATAAATTCATAAGGTGTTTGTTCTGTATTTAATTGCTCTAATTGATGCTGAGCGAAATAGGCAATTTTAAGTTTAGGGTTAATATTAACAATTCCAGAATTAACTTTAAGTTGTTTTGTTAATAATTTGATAAATGAGGATTTTCCGGATCCGTTATACCCAAGCAAACCAACTCTGTCTCCTGTTGATAGAGTAAAATTTAATTGATTGAAAATTGCTTTATCTGCTTCGTAGGCAAAACCAACTTCTTCAAGTTTTATTAATGGATTTGATAATTTTTTTGTTAATGGTTTAAATTTAAAAGTAAATGGACTGCTTAATTGCACAGAAGCAATTTGAGTCATTCGTTCTAAAGATTTAATTCTGGATTGGACTTGTTTGGCCTTAGTCGCTTTGGCACGAAAACGATCAATAAAACTTTCTAATTGTTTAACTTGCTGTTGCTGCTTTTCAAACTGCTGGTTTTGTAATACCTGCTGTTCATATCGTGCTCGTTCAAAAAAACTATAATTGCCACTATAAGTTTTAACTTGTTGATTATCTATGTGTAAAATGCAGTTACAAATCGAATCCAAGAAATCTCTATCATGCGAAATTAATAATAAAGTGCCATCATAGTTTTTTAACCAGCTCTCAAGCCAGATAACGGTTTCAATATCAAGATGGTTAGTTGGCTCATCTAATAACAAAATATCTGAAGGGCTAATTAAGGCTTGCGCAAGATTTAGACGCATACGCCAACCACCGGAAAATGTTTTTACAGGTTTTTGCTGCTCTGTTTCAGAAAAGCCAAGCCCTGCTAATAACTTTGCTGCATTGGCATTAACTTCATAACCATGAATTGATTCAAAATCAGCATATAAATGAGATAATTTTTCATGATCCTCAGATGCCTCTGCTTGTTTTATTGACTGGGTTATCTGATACCATTGTTGATGGCCCATTTGCACATATTCTATGGCACTTTCATCTAATGCAGGGGTTTCCTGTTTAACATGAGAAATAGTTAATTCTTTAGGAATACTAAACTCACCTCCATCAAGATGAAGTTGATCAAGAATGACCGAAAATAAGCTGGATTTTCCACATCCATTAGCACCAACAATACCAACCCGTTGATTTTTATGAATGATAAAGTCAGCATTCTGAAATAGAAATTTATGACCGCGCTGTAGAGTGAATTCAGTAAATTTAATCATGTTGTGATTATATCACTGATGTTGATGGTATTTGCACAATTAGTCTACAACTGCAGGATCAGCTTCCCCCTTTTGCCTTCGTAGGCCCTACTTTTGGTCAAAGGGGGGATTGAGGGGATTTTAGGGTTTCAAATATAAATTTTCTAACTAAAATAATCCTCTAAATCATCAGAACCACCAATATAATCACCATTAATAAATATTTGCGGTACACTCTGAGATCCAGAAATAGCTTTTAATGAAATCATTTTAGCATCACGACCAATAATAATTTCATCATAGGCAAGTCCCCTATCTGTTAACATTTTCTTAGCTTTGGCACAATATGGACAACCAGGCTTAGAAATAACACTAATATCCATAGGCGGCACAGCTTGTGGATTAATATAATTTAACATAGTGTCTGCATCAGAAACATCAAATGGATCACCCGGTACATCTGCTTCTATAAATTGCTTTTCAATAATGCCATTTTTAACAAGCATAGAATAGCGCCATGAACGTTTACCAAACCCAAGGTCACTTTTATCAACCAGCATATCCATGCCTTCAGAAAATTCACCATTTCCATCTGCAATAAGAGTGATATTTTCAGACTCCTGATCTTTAGCCCAGGCATTCATTACAAACGCATCATTAACTGATAAACAAATAATATCATCAACACCATTTTCTTTAAAAACACCTGCCAATTCATTATAGCGAGGTAAATGTGCTGATGAACAAGTTGGAGTAAATGCGCCGGGTAACGCAAAAACAATTACCGTTTTGTCTTTAAAAAGTTCATCAGTGGTGACATCAACAAAAGCATCATTTTGACGAGTTTTAAAAGTAACATTTGGAACAGCCTGACCTTCTTTTTTTGATAACATAAAATACTCCTAAGTTTTTATTTGTTTAATTATTCAATGTGGCTATTATCTACATATTACCTAAACTTGTATAATTGATTATTTAAATCATTTCATTCAATTTTTTAGAACATTAATCACTGCTGTTCACACAACAAATTCCAAATGCCAATATTCCACTTGATCTTTTATCAATCAGGACTATCTATCCTAGACCATTACTTAAATTTAAAGCCTTATGATTAATAATATTTTTAGAAAATTCAGTACTTTTATAATGACATTTTCACTAATGCTAATTGCTGTTAGTAGTCATGCTACGCAAAGTGAATTAAGTCAATATAAATTAAATATCAGTTTAGAACCGGAAAATAAGCTATTACATGGTTTAGCTAATATTAAGCCGGTTGCAGATACTACCATCCAACTGCAAAGATTTAACCATGTTGTAATTAATAATATTGAAATTGATGACAAAATATCCGATTTTCAATTGCAAGCAGGTAAAGAATATAAAATTAGTTATCAATATACCTTAAACAGGGAAAGTGATTTTAGTGATAATCAACATATTTTACTAATGGATAATTGGTATCCAGAGATAAATTTATTATCCAATTATCAATTAGGCGTTATTGTACCGTCCGAATTTAAAGTGATAACAGAATATAACACTGTAGAAACATCTCCAATAGCAGAACGCAACCAGTTACATCAATTTGAATTTAAACATCCGCTGGACAGATTAACATTGATTGCATCAACTGAATTTAATGTATCAAGCGCTGTTTATAAAAATATAAAAGTAGAAACCTGGTTTACACATAAGAATCATACCTTTGTGCAAGCTTACCTGGATCAGGCAGTAAAAAATATTTCTGATTATGAAAAACTGATTGGCCCCTACCCGTATGAACGATTCGCCATTGTTGAAAGTCCCTTTTCAGCAGGCTATTCAATGCCGACATATACCCTCTTAGGTTCAAGAATTATTCCTTTACCTTTTATTTTAGATACCTCATTAGCACATGAAATTTTACATCAATGGTTTGGAAACTCTATTTATATCGATTATCGCTATGGCAATTGGTCAGAAGGGTTAACCTCTTATTTGGCTGATCACTATTATGCTGAACAAAAAGGTGAAGGAAGTAACTATCGAAAGAATCTCATTAGTAATTATGAAGCCTATATCAATAATCAAAATCAATTTCCTGCACACAAATTTAAAAGTGCTGGAGATAAAGCAAACCGTGCTATAGGCTATGGCAAAGTCAGTATGATTTTTCACCAAATGCGTCAATTTCTAGGGGATGAAATTTTTTTTAAAGCGATTCAAACTTTTTATCAATCCTATAAATACTCAAAAGCATCCTGGCATGATATCCAGAAAGTGTTTGAACAATTCACATCAGAACCTTTATATGGATATTTTAATGAGCAATTAATTCAAACTCATATTCCTGAAATAAGTGTTACAAAATCAGAACCGATACTCGAACAAGGTAAGCTTTGGTTACAATTTTTACTTAAACAGAACTTAAAAGAAAACTTTCCAGCAAACCATTTACACCTGGATATTGCTTTTAATTATAGTGATGAGAAATTAAATCATATTGAAACAATACACCTTATAGAAAAAGAACAAAGTTACAAATTACCTTTAGCAGATCTACCAATAAAGGTATCTATCGATCCCAATTATCACTTGCTCAGAAAATTATCAAATGATGAAAAAATTCCAAATTTTGCCTGGTTATTTGGCCGTAAGAACTCAACATTAGTTGTCGTTGATAAAAATCAACTTAAGCAATATCAAGGAATGATTGATACTTTAGGATTAAGTGAAAAGCAGATCATTGACCCTGAAAATATCACTTTTAAACAAATTAAAACTCATTCTTTATTAATACTTGGCAACAATAAAATACTAGACCAATTATTTAGATTGAAAGATAGCAAATCTTTTACAATCGAAGCTAAACGTCATCCTTATAATCCTGAGGAAGTGATTGTTATTGCTAAACAAGGTATGAATCAAAAGCAAAAGTTTAACAATAATGATATTAAGAAAATATCCTATAAATTAAAGCACTATGGACAATATTCAGCATTAGAATTTGACAATGCTAATGTGCTGTCTAAAACAATATTTGATAGTGATAATGGAATAAAGCTATTTGATAGAAACACTTCAGAAGTTATTGATATTTCAAAAACAGATACGTTTGAAAAAATTATAAATGCGATAGAAAAACCAGAAAAACCAAAGTATAAAGCGATACTTATTGGCGAGCAACATAATAAATTTGAACATCATTTAAATCAATTACGCCTTATCACTAAATTGAATCAACAAGGTTATCAACTAGCGATTGGCATGGAAATGTTTAATCGAGAAAAACAGGAAATTTTAAATCAATATATTGATGGCAAACTAAAAGAAACAGAGTTTTTAAAATTCAGTGATTATTTTAATCAATGGCAATTTGATTATCATCTTTATAAGCCTATTATCGACTTTGCTAAAGCTAATAAAATAAAAATTCTTGCTTTAAATGTCGCTAAACAATTGAATAGACAAGTGTCATTAAAAGGAATTAACAATCTGAATAAAAATGATAAAAACAAATTACCCAAGGTTTTAGATTTTTCAAATCAAAAATATATCAATGAGTTAAGTGTTATATATAAAAATCACATTAACATGGGTGAGCGATATCATAAACCTAAAGCTCATACAAAAAGTAAACATTCACAAACCTCAAATAAGAAATCTTTTGATAATTTTATTCAAAGTCAAACCGTTTGGGATGAAAGTATGGCTGAAGTATCTGTCAATTATTTAAAACAAAACCCTAAATCAATACTTGTTATCTTAGCGGGTAATGGACACCTTAGATACCGACATGGAATTCCAAGCCGAATAGAAAAACAATTAGGACAAAAATCTCTGGTGATTCTTCAAGATGAGGAAATTTCTGAAGGTATTGCTGATTATGTTTTACAAACATCCCCTATTCGCTCTATAGAATCACCCACACTTGGAATTTACCTGGATAATAAATCAGATAAAGAAGTAAAAGTTTTATCTGTATCTAAGGGAAGTTCTGCAGAACAAGCAGGCATAAAAGAGAATGATATTATTAAGAAATTAGATGATATTTCTATAAAGTCATATATTGATTTGAAAATTGCCTTGTTTAGTTTATCGGCACAGAAAACGATTAAAGCTGAAATTGAACGTGATAAGGCAGTTTTAGATATGGTTATTCAGTTTTAAAAATTCCCTCCCCCTTTATGCTATAATCTGCGAACTTTTTTAATGCTTACTTGTCCGTAATCCTAAATGAGTGGTGAACGCTTTGACAGATATAGAAAATCGATGTATTGCACTTGCAGGTCTGGTTCAGGCTTGTATGCAGGTTCGTCAATTGGCTTTAAAAGGAACTGATGATAGTCAGTCCTTAGTAACTGCAATTGAGGCTATATTAAAGATTGATCCCGTAGACACGCTGGATGTATTTGGCTCAATTAGCCGAATTCAGGATGGACTTAAAATGATCAAATCGTATCAGTTTGATCAGGAAAAACATGACATTGAATTAACAAAAATGATTATGATTTCATTAACATTAAGTAAAAAATTAATGGCCAGGAATGATTATCTTGAGCGTATTGAACATCAAATAACTAGCATTAAAGAACAAATTGAATTTTTTAATATAGAACATGCCAATGTAACTGCAAATATTGCGGGCTTGTATCAGGAAACGATTAGCAATATTACGCCTCGTATTATGGTAAAGGGGAATATGACTCACCTGGACCAGAAAAATAATGCCAACAAAATTAGAACCTATTTATTGTCTGCTGTTAGATGTGGTGTTCTATGGCACCAGGTTGGTGGAAGTCGATGGCATTTATTGGTTAAACGTAATCAATACTTGAAAACGGCACAATCATTATTAAATGATTTATATCAATAACTTTACTTAACAATATTAATGGGAAAAATCACTAGCTATGACTTGTTTGGATAATTTATTAGAAGTTAAAGAAAAAATATCAAAGAAAATTATTGGCCAGGAAATTTTTGTCAATAAACTAATTATTGCTCTCCTGGCAGATGGTCATATTCTGGTTGAAGGTGCTCCCGGCCTTGCTAAAACAAAAGCAATCAGAGAAATGGGTCTATTAATTGAAGGTGATTTTCACCGTATACAATTTACCCCCGATTTATTGCCTGCCGATTTAACAGGTACTGAAATTTATCGCCCACAAGATGGGTCTTTCCATTTCCAGCAAGGCCCCCTATTTCATAATTTAATTCTTGCAGATGAAATTAATAGGGCGCCAGCTAAAGTACAGGCAGCACTTTTAGAGGCAATGGCAGAACATCAAATAACTGTTGGTCGTGAAACATATGCCTTACCCAACTTCTTTTTGGTAATGGCAACCCAAAACCCAATAGAACAGGAAGGTACTTATCCCTTACCTGAGGCACAATTAGATAGATTCTTAATGCATCTTGAAGTGGATTATCCGGATAAAGAAAGTGAAAAGACCATATTAGAATTAAATAGAAATGAATTTTCTGAATTAAATACTCGCTACCTTAATCAGGCTCAAAATATTAATAATTCAGCAGAACTGGATATGGCGATTCTTAATCAATCAACATTATTTGAAGCACGCCAGGAAATTTTATCCCTGCATATGTCTGAAGATGTCCAGGCCTATTTATTAGCTTTGATTCATGCGAGCCGTAATCCTGAAAATATAGATCCTAACCTGAAACGCTGGATTAAATATGGTGCCAGCCCAAGAGCAACTATCGCACTTGATCGATGCGCTCGTGCTCATGCCTGGTTAAATGGACAAGATTATGTTTCACCGACCAATATTCAAGCGGTTGCACCTGATGTATTTAGACATCGGCTATTATTAAGTTTTGATGCTGAAGCCAGTGGTATTGATGCTAATCAGTGTATTAATCTTATTTTAAGTCAGGTTGCCATTCCGTAAGAGTTAAATATGTTTTCTCAAGCTAAGAATCAAGAAAATTCTGATTCACGTTATGATTCTCAAATGAATCATAACGAAGTCACCTCTAATCGTTTAAAAGTTGATAGAACTGAACTGGTTAATTCGCGTTTCCTAGCGCGTGGACTTGATTTTTATAAATTTTTATCACCACATAAAAAAGCGCATTCAATGTTGGCAGGTGGGCACTTATCACCATTTAAAGGACGTGGAATGGATTTTGATGAGGTCAGACCTTATCAACCAGGTGATGATATTAGAAATATTGACTGGAACGTGACCGCCAGATCAAGCCGTGTTCATACCAAAATATTTAAAGAAGAAAGAGAGCGCCCTGTTTTCCTGATCGTCGATTATCGCAGCACCATGCATTTTGCCACTCGTGGTGTTTTAAAAAGTGTGCAAGCAGCAAAACTAGCTGCCTTATCTGCCTGGACAGCAGCGGATAAACATAATCGTATTGGTGGCATTATTTTTTCTGATCAGTTTCAGATTGAATGCCGTCCCGTTGGCGGCAGTAAAGGAGTTTTAAGGCTCATTAATTATTTAGCTAATAGCCATCAATATGCTAGTCATTCTTTTCAACAAGAAGATCAAAAAAAAGCCCAAGAAAACCAAAGCGATGAATTTTATCAACAACCATTCTCGGTAAAAAACTTATTTGAGCGGATTAGGAAAATTGTAAAGCCTGGAAGTTTATTAATTTATATTAGTGATTTTGACTATATACATGAAACTAATATCAAACATTTAAGCTATTTGTCCCGGCATAACGATCTAATCAATATCAAAGTTTATGATCCAATAGAAGCAGAACTTCCACCCCCAGCTCAATATAGTGTGTCACAACAGACCTCAATGACATCTTCAAAGGGAATTAAAGATGATGACTCGGCTGATGCAAACTTTGATTTTTCAATACTGGATACGTCCAATGAACAAATGCGTCAAACTTATCATAATCAGTTTGTACAGCATAATGATTTTTTAAATCACAATAGCCAGAAAATGGGTGCTTATAGCCTTCAGGTTGCAACTAATGTTTTACCTAAAGATGCTCTGGTTGAATTTTTTCGTCAGCAGCAGGTGTAATTGATGGCTAGTACTCAAGCACCAATTAATCAAACACCTAAAAGTTCGATTGACTTTAGTCAGCTTAACTTGCCTCATAGCCCTATTCCTGGTATTTCTGCTCCTGGTGCAGCAAATAATCAAGCTCAGATTATTGATCCTAATTCAACTATTAATCCAATTGATCAGGCTTTAAAACAATTATCGGATATCGCCTTACCTGCTGATGTCTCGGTGTGGCCACCTGCGACAGGTTGGTGGATAGTGGGCATAATCAGTCTTTTGATACTAATTTTTATCTTGAAAATACTCTATTGGCGCTATAAACGCTTTGTGAAAATTAGAAAAATCAAAAATCAAATTCGTCAGGAAATTGAATTGGTCAGCCAGCAATGGCAAAAAGAAAAAAATATTATAGAGACCGCGTCTAAATTATCGACCTTATTAAGGCGTTATGTTTTATTTATTATTGATAATCAAACCAATACGAAAAATAAAATTCAAAAAAAGGACATTGCCAGCATTAGCCATACAAACTTATTACAACTTATGGAGTCTCAATTCAAATTAGAAAATTTAGCTGAACAATATCATGATATTTTTAGTGATTTGATTTATCAGGCTCCTGATATCTATTTGGACATGGATGAGAAAGATAATTTAACGAAAAGAATCAACCAATTTATTCCTTTATTAAAAAAGTTTACTTTTAAAGCACTTAAGTCAATTAAAACATCACAACTGATGAATTTAGAAGATAAACAAGTAACTTTAGAAATTAAACAAGTCGAGGCTAAACATGTTTAGTTTTCTTTGGCCTTATGTCTTTGTGTTAGCACCAATTCCCTGGTTGATTTGGCGCTTTATGCCTGCAATGGAGGAAGAGCAAACTCAGGCTTTAAAGGTTCCTCAAATTGCTTTGTTTAAATATGCACATAATTTTCAATCTGAAAACAAACAAAACAGCTATAAAAAATTAAAAATTACTGGTATCAGTTTATTGTGGCTTTTATTGCTTAGCACAATAGCTCAACCTCAGTGGGTAGGTGATCCAATAAAACTTCCTGTTAGCGGCCGTGATTTATTACTTGCAGTTGATTTATCAGGTAGTATGCAGGAAGAAGATATGCAAATAGACGGCAAAATGTATAATCGTTTAATTGCTGTTAAATTAGTTGTTAGTGAATTCATCCAAAAAAGAAAAGGCGATCGGCTTGGCTTAATCTTATTTGCTGATCATGCCTACTTACAAACGCCATTAACTTACGATAGTCAAACCGTTGAAACCATGTTAATTGAGGCAGAACTGGGATTGGCAGGTCAAAAAACCGCAATTGGTGAAGCAATTGGTCTGGCGATAAAAAGAATGAAAGATTTACCTGCAGAGCAAAGTAGCTCTCGCGTTTTGATTTTATTAACCGATGGTGCTAACACGGCAGGCATTGATCCCATTAAAGTAGCTAAACTTGCCAAAGATATTGACCTAAAAATATATACCATTGGCATCGGTGCAGATGAATTAATTGTTAGAACTGTTTTTGGACGACAACGTGTAAACCCTTCCAGAGACTTAGATGAAGACACATTAAAAAGCATTGCAGAAATTACTGGCGGTGAATATTTTCGCGCCAGAGATACAAATAATTTAAAGCAAATCTATACCAGGATAAATAAAATTGAGCCCGTTGAAAGTGATAATAAAACGTATAGACCGACGCAATCATTATTTCATTGGCCATTATCAGCATTTTTACTTTTATCTTTTGTTATTGCCATTTTTTATCGTTTAGATAATCAAGTTAACAGAGCTGGGGTCTAGAACAAATGCTTGATAATTTTCATTTCATTCGTCCTGATTGGTTTTATGCTTTGCTCCCCAGTGTCATATTATTTATCTGGTTATTTCGACAGCAGAAAACAACGATTTCCTGGCAAAATATCTGTGACAAAGAATTACTGGATCATTTTTTAATTGAAAAAGGCAGTAAGCGTTCTCGTTATCCTATTATCTTATTATTTGTTACCTGGATGATTACAATTTTTGCTTTAGCAGGTCCAAGTTGGAAAAAAATTAAATTACCGGTTTTTAGTAAAAATAATGCTATGGTTATCATCTTTGATTTATCCCTATCCATGAATGCTCAGGACTTAAAACCAACCAGGTTAATTCGTGCAAGACATAAGTTGGAAGATATTCTAAAACAAAGAGATGAAGGTCAAGCAGCACTGATTGTTTATGCAGGTGATGCACATATCGTTTCACCATTAACCGACGATAATAAAACCATTTTATCATTTGTCTCTGTCCTAGATACGAACTTAATGCCTATACCGGGCAGCAATTTAAGTTCTGCTTTAATTCAGGCTGAACGCCTATTTGAAAATGCTGGTCTTAATAAGGGACAAATTATTGTTTTCACTGATGGATTAACAGAAGATGAACATAATAGAATTCAACAAATCAATCGCGATTCGGAACCTAAAGCAGACTCCAAAGAAAACAGGGTTGAAAGCATTATTACACGCTTAAAAAATAAGAATATTGTATTATCTATACTGGGCATTGGAACCTCAGCTGGCGCCCCTATTCCTTTGTCTGAAAAAGATGGCGGCTTTGTAAAAAATGCTCAAGGGAATATCGTTGTTAGTCGTCTTAACTCAGAAAGTCTTGATTATTTAGCCAATCAATCCGGTGGTATTTATCAAACCATCACTTTAGATGACAAAGATATTAAAAAGATAAAGCAACGTAATTTTATCTTTAATCAACAATTAAAAAAAGCATTTACTAACCAAAAACAAGAACAACTAAATAGTGAACAATGGCTTGATTATGGAGCCTGGTTCAGTCTATTACTTATACCCTTTATGTTATTCGCTTTTCGACGTGGATGGTTCTTAAGTCTATTTTTTGTCATCTGCCTACCTATTCCTGAACCTGTCTATAGTATGCAATGGAATGATTTATGGTTACGTGCAGATCAACAAGCAATCCAATCTTTTAAACAAGGCCAGCATCAGCAGGCAGCAGAAAAGTTTCAAAATTCTTCCTGGAAAGGTGCTGCTTATTACAAAGCTAGAGATTACCAGCAAGCTGTCAGTCATCTAAAAGATTCAAAACATTTAGATGATCAATATAATCTAGCCAATAGTTATGCTCAATTAAAGCAATTTGATGAAGCTATAAAGACTTATGATCAAGTTCTTAAGCAAAACCCTGAACACGCTGAAGCTTTACGAAATAAAAAGATTATTGAGAACCTTTTGAAGCAACAAAAGCAGCAGCAGCAAAATCAAAAACAACAATCTAATAATTCGGATAATAAAGAAAATAACCAGGAAGGTAATCAAAAAGGCGAATCTCAGGATAGCCAAAACTCAGAAAATAAGGATGGCTCTAAATCTGCGCAACCTGGTGAACAACAGAAACAAACAGAAAATGCAGATCCGCAAAATGATAATAACGATAACAATCAAAAGCAACAGAAAGAGCAAACTACTGAAGAAAAAAAGCAGGCTTTAAAAGACTTACAAGATAAAAAGGCCAAAGAAGATAAAGAAAAAACACAACAGGCTAAATTAGACAAATCTAAAGACGAAAATACACAGGGCAGTGGAGAAAAACAAGATAAAGATACTTTGTTTTCTCAATTAGATGAAGAACAACAACAGTCTATGCAGCAATACCTGAATCAAATTAAAGATGATCCAGCCTATTTATTACGACGGAAATTCTATTTAAATTCAGCCAGAAGTAAACAGGGTGATATAAATTCAATACAGCAACCAATGGGTTATACACCTTTAACAAATCCACAGGGACAGCAATCATGGTGATGCGTTTTATACATTATCAATTTATTATTTTTAGTAACTACACACCCATCCCCCTTTTTAAAATGGGGACCGAGGTGAAAAAGGAGGGGATAGCTACTATTTTTATTCTATTTTTTCTTTTAGCATCTCAAGTGCATGCAAAAGTTACCTTAACAGCAGACCGCACTGTATTGAACCAGAATGAAAGTATTAATATAGAAATTACCCAGTCTGATGTTAGTGGGGGAAATCCGGATGTAAGTCTCTTAAAAAAAGATTTTGAAATATTATCCCAAAGCCAGAGCCAGCAATACAATATGATTAATGGTCGCACTTCTCAAAAGAAAGTTTGGTCCTTAAGTCTTATGCCTAAGAGCACAGGTGAAATTATTATACCAAGCATCCAAATTGGCCAGGAAAGCACCCTCCCCTTACATTTAGTTATAAAAAAGGCAAAACAAAACAATGCTGATGATCAAACCGAGCAAGTTTTTATGCAAGTTTCTGTTAACCCAAAAAACAAAGCCTATGTGCAACAAAAGATTGAATTAGTCATCCAAATTTATTACCGAATTAATCTTAATAATTTGGCTTTATCCGATATTAATATTGAAAATGTAATTTTAGAAAAATTTGGTGAAGATAAACAATATACTAAAAATGTGAAACAACATACTTATCAGGTAATTGAACGTCGATATGCAATTTATCCTCAAAAAAGTGGACCAATTACTATCCCTTCCATTAGGTTTGAAGGGGTTATTATTAATAGAGGTAACTCAGGTAGTGGTAGTTGGCCATTTTTCACTCAGCGTGGCAAAACAATCCATAAAGCTAGTTCACCAATCAATATAGAAATACTGGCAAAACCTGAACAATATCCAGGCAAAGACTGGCTACCAGCAGAAAATATTCAGGTGGCCAGTGAACATTCAGATTTATCAAATATAAATATTGGTGATTCAATTACCATCACAGACAAAATTATTGCCAAAGGTTTATCAGGTAGTGTTTTAAGCGATATACCTTTTGATTCTATTAGTGGTATAAAAGTTTATCCTGATCAGGCAAAAGTAAATAGTCAGGAACGTCAGGGTGTTTTATATGGTTTGCGTGAACAAAAAACTGCCCTTATTCCCACTCGTTCGGGTAGATTTGAAATCCCTGCCCGTAAACTAGTTTGGTGGAATATAAAAACAGATAGACTTGAGACTAAAATTATACCCGGGATTAGCTTTAATGTTTTACCCGCTCAAGAACAGCCCGCTCAAAATATTTCTGAAAAAGTAATTGAACCATCTCCCTCTGGGATTACAAGCCCCTTAGAAAACAAAACAAATAATATTAATCAGGCAGACAAAGCTATTACTAACAAAAATGAGAATGTTCACTCGGAAAAGACTGAAGTTAATCTAACTAAACAATTAGTCAATCAATTATTAGCAATTGAAAATAATGTCTGGTTTTGGATATGGTGCTTAAGTATCCTGGTTTTTTCTGTTATTTTGAAAACTGTTCATAACAAACGTGTAAACATCATCTCTGAAGTGAATGAGCAAGCTGAAGAAGAAATGCCCGAGAGTTTATTGCCTCAGTTGATTCATGAAATGAAATACGACAATCCTAAAAGAACCTATGACTTATTTATTCAATGGATGAAGCAAGAAGTATTAAAAAATAATAGCAATATAGCTGATTTTAAAGCCCTGATTACTCATCAAGGACTAAAAAAAGCGTTTATTGACCTGGAAACTTATTTATTTTCTACCAATACTAAATATGATAGCTGGAAAGCTAAAGATCTTCATCAAGCATTAAAAAAATTTATTAAAGAAAATAATAAATTACATCCCGGAAGAATTCATTATATTCCTGAGCTTAATGGTTAGGGGCTGTTGATTTCTTCACCCTGTATACGAAACTGTTGCCTAAACCAAAAGGATATCTGTATTGGTTGTTTCCGTCATGTTGATGAAATAATCAAATGGCAAAGTTTAAGTGACAATGAAAAATTAGCTATACTGAAACTGACGCAGAATAGAAAAAAGCAACAAAATTCAAATTAATGTATTATCCTATGTTATATTTGCCAGAAAAACTTAAATAATCTCGGAGAAAATTTGATGTCTAGAAAATTATCTTTATCTCAGGCAGCCAGAATGCTTGGCTTAACAAGACAAGACATACAGGAACAAGTTCAGCTTGAGAATTTAAAAGTATTTGAAGGCACAGTTACTCTTGATGATTTAAAAATAGCTTTTCCAGATCATCAATATGAAGATAACACTATGGTTGAACGCATGCAGAAAAATATTAGTGATGCGGTTCATAAAATGGTCCAAAATGAGCATGATGGTATACAAATTGAGGCTCTTAGTAAAAGAGCTTATATGCTTAACCGCGAACTCTCGATTCAAAAATCCAGAGCAGATTATTATGAAGAATTAATCAATCGTCTAAAACACCGATTTATTGAAATTTCTACATCGAGCAAAAGTAAATCAGAATTTATTGAATTACAACAATGGCTGCATGACGAAACGACTGATGTAAATCTTAATATCGATTTAAATTCCAATGAAATTATGGAAAAACAAATTGACCAGTTTATGCAACCGCATGTCAGACTTCTTCCAAGTCGTCATGATTATTTATCTGATAAAAGTGAAACATTACTCGAATCTGCTTTACATGCTGGTTTAGCAGTCGATTATGGATGCAATAATGGTAATTGTGGAAAGTGTAAAGTTAAATTAATTTCTGGCCACGTAGAAAAAGTTAAAAATACGGATTATGTATTAAGTGCTGAAGAAAAGCAGAATAATTATATTTTAAGTTGTGCTCATCGTGCTGTTACCGACATAGTACTTGAATCTAAAGAAGCAGTCTCTATTGATGATATTCCTCTACAAAAAATCACCACAAAACTGAAAACCTATGAAGTTATCAATAACAAAATGATAGTGTTGAGTTTGAAAACACCAAGAAGTCAGCGCTTAAGATTTATGGCTGGTCAGGAAATGAAAATTTCTATTCAAGCAGATAATGATGAAGTGTTAAAGACACAACTACCGATAGCCAGTTGCCCATGTGATGACATGAATATTCAGTTTCATTTTCCATTTGCTAAAGACAATCCAGTTTTTAATTATTTGTCTGCAAATTCATCTAAAAACCAGGAGATAGTGATAGAAGGTCCTGATGGCAGTTTTATTCTAAATGAGGATTCTCCAAACACTTTAATTTTTATTGCAGTTGAAACAAATTTTGCAAGAATTAAAAGTTTGATTGAGCATGCATTAGCAATAGATTTAGCAGAACATATTCACGTCTATTGGGTAGTACAGGATGAATCGATGTTATATATGAAAAATTTATGCCGTTCCTGGGATGATGCCTTAGATAATTTTCATTTTTACCCAATAATAACAAACAAAAACTGTGAACATAATATTGGCGAAATTAGCAAAAATATCGTTAAACGAATTAAAAGTCATGATCATTTAAATAATTTCGACTTTTATATGTCTGCATCAAAACCAATGATGACCAGTCTAAAGAAAGAGCTTTTGGAAAATGCTGTACCAGAAAGTAATATTTATTGTTAAAAGGTAGTCCTTAGTCTGTAGTCTGTAGTCTGTACTTTTGACTAACGACTCGAGACTGTGGACTGCTCTATTAATCTTCAATATAAGACTGTAATTCTTCTTTATCAAACCACCAAACTTCACCGACAATCGCACCGACGACAAGTGAAAAACGTGGTAAAAATACGGCAGGATCCTTCAGGGATAATTTATCCATCCAGACACTCAGTCCCATTTGAGTTTCAACCTGACTATGACGTTTAGCAACTTTGGATATCATATTCATAGTAATAAATTGCAAGTTCTCTTTATCTTTGCCTTCACAACGCAAGTCAACAATATAATGAGCAACAATTGCAGCGAGTGCAGCACCATCAGCATCATCAGGAGTTTCATTAATGATATGATTCAAAATATTAATAGAATCTTGAGCAGGTATAGGAAAAGTGACTGCTAACCACACGCCATGACCTAAAGCTGTAATTGATGATGGCAATTCAGTTTGATATAAAATATCACTCGCTTCTACTGCTTTTTCCCATTGTTTGTGCTTAATATATAAGTCAAAAGCTCCCCTTGCATGGTTCCAGGTTTGCTCCATTTTTCTTTGGCCCAACTCGGAATTTGCTAAATTTAATAAAATATCAGCTCTTTCCATGCTATCAGGATCACTAACTTTATCTAGTTTGGCCTGTAATTCTAATTCTTGTTGTTGTAAAAATTCTTGTGAATCTTTTGCATCAGAAGCTTCTATAAATTCTGATAACTGTTCTTTTTTATTTGAAGTAAGATTTGTTTGATCGTTCATTTGATTGTACCTGATAATAAGAATTATTACTGATATTGGGATGTTCAGTAAATTAATCAAGTAATAATAGGTTTGTTCTATTGTTATTTAGTTCTGTAGTACTAAGGATTTGATATAATCAAAATTAGATGTAATGTTTTGCTTTGTTTGCTGAGTTAAAACTAATGAATTGATATCAAGATTATTTAACAAACTGAGACTTGACTCATATATTTGAGCATATTGATCTATTGTGAATAGAGAAAGTATTGACTTAACATTTCCGGGCGATTCTAATAAAAGAATAGGGATTAGGTGTTCTTGTTCAATACAGCTTTGTTCAGAAATTATTTCTGCTATTAAACGTGATTCTAACAAATTGAAATGAATTTCTCGGGCAATTTCCTCATCACGTAATTTTAATAATGCTTCATCATCATCTTTGCCAGATTGCCATAAAGATTTCATCATTGAATTGATAAGGGTAATTATTGATTTTTTATAGACGTCTTTTTCTCCACCCAAACGACAAACTTGCAAGTATAAATTTTCAAGTTGCTCTTTATGCTTTAGAATGATTTCAAAGTCCACATTGGGCTTTAGTTTGGATATTTCATCAACTAAGGAAACGAATTCGTCGTTATATTGATTATTTAGTTTCTTATCTAGAGTTTTAGCCTCAGACAGTGCATCAAGTGATATTTCTGCTTTATCCAAAATTAAAGGATTAGAGTATACTTTTTGAAAAATATATTCATGTGGGCCAGGCGAAGAGCTGAACAAACGATCAAGTCTAAGATTAAGTTTAACATTGCTATCTGCCATCATTAATTTAGCTAAATAAATTCTTATCCCAACGGTTCTTATAAAAATCTGATATTTTAGATTTAAAGTCAGGGTCTGATTCAATAAATGATCTGGCCTCCCCCATAATGAGTAAGAATGATTCTTCGTCATCTTTTTTAGCATAACACTCAAATAGTTTCAATTTAAGATTTCTATCATCAGGTATATTATCCAGACCAGATTTTATTAATGATTCTGCTTCATCAAATTTACCATAGGCAAAATAGACACTTGCCTGAGATAAAATATCAACATTATCAGTTTTAGCTTTTTTAGTTGATAAAATATTATCAAAATCTGGAGAAGCTGAAGAACTTGAGTCCGTACTTTGTTCAGATGAGTCATCTATTGTATTGAGACTTTGCTCTGAATCATCCGTGTTAGACATGCCTAATCCAAAACTTTGATCAAAGCCTTCATCTGCTTCCGGTAGAATTTCATCATCACCAAAGTTCGTTAAATCTAAATCTATAAGCTCAGCAGTTTCTTCATTAAGATGAGTATCGCTAAATTGTTTATCTTGTATTTCAATATTGGAAACGTTATCAGAATCTGATTCATTTAATTGTAGTCCATAACCTTCAGAATCTGATTGTTCGTTATTCTCAGCTAAAGGTAGGCCATATTCTTCTGTATCAGATTGCTCTTCACTTGCCGCTAATGGCAGACCATACTCTTGTTCTACAGGGACTTTATTCTTAGGTTTCTTACCACTTGCAACTTCTTCCATTATTGCATCTAAATCATCAGTTGATCCACGTTGAACAGCACTCATAAATACATTTTTTGAATCTGTTTTTTCTGTATTGTCAATAAAATTAATATCTTCTAATTGATCATTACTATGATCAATAACATCTGCAACAAAAGCATCATGATTACCATTTGCAGGTGCTTTATTTTTCTTAATAACAGATTCTTTTTGCTCATCAAAATTTGGAACAACACTTTCTAAATCAAAATCTTCAACCGGCTTTTTCTTCATTGAAGCAAGAATGGGAGAAAGTTTTTCTTTTATAATTTTCTGGTTTAGAGCAACAAAAACAGCAAACAGAACTAAAATTAAAATTAAAATTATTAAAAAGATATTATCATGAAGAATATATACCCAACTTGTTTTAGTTGGCGGTATTACGGTTTCAACAGCTACAGCAGCAGGTTTAGGTTTGCTAGATTGTTTTTTGTTTTCTGCAACTTTTGCATCAGACTTATTGTTTTCTTCGTTCTGTATAGTCTGTTTAGCTGATTCTAAAGGTTCTGTTAACTTATCGTTTGTTTCAGAAACTACTTGTTGAGTCTGAGATTCTTGAACATTTTCAGGTGTTTGATTATCAAGAGCAATTTGTTTAATTTGTTGGTCTAATTCCTGATTCTTTTTTAACACTAATTCCATTTTTTGCATTAGCACTTCAAATTGCTGTCTTAGAATTGTGTTTTCAGTTTCTAGAATATCAACTTTTTCATCTGATTGATTGTTAGTCGAAAAATTGTCTTTAGTCTTTGCTTCAACATCATTATTTTCTGACATATCTGCAGGAAGCAGACTTAGGCCTGGTTTGTTGGAAACTGGCTCTGTCTTTTCAACCGGAAGCTTATCAATGTTGTCATTAATTTCACCTATTTGTTGAACTTGTTCAACTTCATTTGTTTCATTAGAACTGTATATATCAAAATTGTCAATTGGAACTAATTTAGCTTTATCTTTTGATGCTTTATTAGTTTTAGAAAACTTAATATATTTCTTTTTCTTTAATTGTTCTTTTTTAAGATTGGGGACTTTTAAATTCGTATGACTGATTAAACGATTAATATCACCATTAACAAAGGCTGATGGATTCATCAAATACAATAACTTAGCAATCTTTTGTATTGAATATGTTGTATCTTTTCTTAATTTTTTGGCAACTAATGAAATACTATTACCATAATCCACTGGACCATAAATATATTCCGCAGGAAAGGCCTCTAAATCAAATTGAATATCTGGTCTGTATTCATTTGGATCAAATGATTTATTACGTTTATTAACTGTTTGATATTGAGTATTCTGAACATTATTTTTACCGCTGACAGGCACAACAAGCTCAATTGCTTTTTTAGCTTCCGGTTTTTCTATGGGATATAAGAAGAAATTGAAATCTTTGGATAAATTACCTTCGGGCCATCTTAACGTTAGAACTAAACTGACTAAAGGTTCTTTTATAGGTTTTTCAGTTGTTAAAACAACAATTAATTCATTATTTTCTTTTTCTTTTATTGATAAATTAATTTTACTAAAACGAAAATTCTTTACGATATTAAACTTTTTATAATCTTCTTTAGACGCATGTACGACTTTAATTTGTTCGGCCGGATAATATTTATCTTTAATAATTTTAATTTCTGCATTCAAAGGTTGGTTAAGATAGGAATTAACCTGTAAGAATCCTAAATTTGCAGCATAAGAATGTTGAATAAGAACAAAAAATATCAAAAAGATTCTAAGAATTATCATTAGTTAATTAACTTATCTTAATTGTTTATAAGGGTTTTAATTATATCGCAAATTTTACAGATAAAAAAATTTTATTCGATATTTCCTTAATTTATAGTTAAGAGAATTTTACTTCCTGCCATTGATGATAGTCTTCATCAAAAACAAATTCAACTTTAAAGTTTTGGTGTGTGCCTTGAGCATTCACTTGTTGAAGATCTGTTAATGAATCGACGATATAGGTAAATAAGCCAGTCGCTTTAGAAAAATTTTCCTGAACAATATATTCAAGCATATTTAGTGCAACAAATTGAGACTTTTGCATTAAATCAGGTTTCTGAATAAATTTACCCGAAAGTTCAAAACCTCCAGACATTTTAATTTCCATTTGCATTAAAAAAGCTTTTTGCTCTTTGGGGATTGGGATATTTCTATCAAATTGTAGAATGGGATCATTATTTAAGACGAGTTTAACTATATCAGACATAACTACTTGCTTGTGGTAATACCTTAGTAAATTGGTAAGTTAATTGATTCTTTGTTATAATAACTGAAATTATAACATAAATGGGAAAAAAATGACTGAAGAAAATCTGGCAAAAGCAATCGAAATGAGTAGCAATGTCATGAGTATTCTGGATAGTTGGAAATTATCCGGGGATGAAATTCTAAAAGTATTATCTTTACCTGATGATGTTAAAGTTAGACATCTTGGGCAATTCAGGAAAAATAAGCCATTACCTAACTCCCCACTTGTAGTGGAAAGAATTCGCCATGTGATAGGTATAGCCAATGCTTTGCGTACTAGTTATCCAACTAATCCACAAATGGGAACATTTTGGTTAAATAACAAAACTCGTCGTTTTAACAATCAAAAACCAATCGATCTAATCGCTACGGGTGAACTAGAGTCAATTGTTGATGTGAGAAAACACCTCGATTGTGCCTATGATTGGTTTACTGATGAGAATTAATTTGATTTCTTAAATTCATAAACTTTAACTAAAAGCTTCTTAATTATACATATTATGTAACGAATGACTATAAAATGATTTATTTTAATAACTATTTAAATAAACGTTTTTTAGCAATTTTTATTGCTAATTTTCTACCTTATTTTTTACTTATTATATTAGGCGGATTATTATATTATCTTGATGAAGAAAAAAGGAAAATTAATGAGTTAAAAAAAAGTGAAATTCATAATCTAT
>JADGAU010000230.1 GCA_015231865.1 Gammaproteobacteria bacterium
TTTTTTCACTCATCACTTCCCTAAACTCAACCAGATTAATATGCTGCAACAACTGTAGAAAAACAGGATCACCTAAATTAGTTAATTCCACCTGACAACCTTCACAGGAGGCAAAATCAAAAAAGGCAAGCTTTAGTTTATTAAAATAGGGCTGATTAATACTCATCTAAAAAGCCTCCGGTAAATCTTCTAAATCTTTAACCGAAAAAACAGGGCCATCGGTACAAACATACTTATGATTGATCTGACAATGACCGCACTTACCTATCGCACATTTCATTCTCCGCTCTAAATCAACAAAAATATTTTCATGAGCGATACCCAATTGATCCAGCTTTTGAATTACAAACTTAAACATAATCGGCGGACCACAAACGATGACTCGGGTATCTTTATCTACTTGAGTCTTATCAAATAAGTCAGTAATCACACCAACATAGCCTTGCCAATCACAGTCCGGTCTATCTACAATTTCCAATAATTCAATGTCATTATTTTTACGCCAGTCAGACAAATCATCTCTAAATAATTGCTGTGAAGGATGACACGCACCATAAAATAAAGTGAAATGTTTAAACTCACTCCGCCTATCTAAAATGTATTGAATTAAACTTCTTGTTGGGCAAACACCTAAACCACCGGCTACAATTAACACCGGATGATTTCTTATTTTGTCTAATTTAAAGCCATTTCCATAGGGACCCCGAATATATAAACTATCACCTTTATTCAATTTATTAATGGCCTTTGAAACCCGACCAATACCTCGAACAACAATATCAAAGCTATGTTGCCTTGTTGGAGAACTGGCAATACCGATAGGTATTTCACCAAAGCCAAATAAGGAAACTTCCAGAATTTGTCCCGGTTCAAAATGAATTTTTTTACCGTCTGCAAAGCGTAAAGTAAAGTGTTTTTCTGACTCACTATTTTGTCTTACATTGATAATCTGCGCTTGCTTAGGTAAAAAAATAGATGGCTTAGTCATGGTATTTCTCCATAACCGTATTGATAATATTGACTGGATCTGCAATATCAGCGGTACAGGAAGTAGCACAGCGACCACAACCGACACAAGCCTGAGTACCTAATTTATCATTTAAATAAACCATTTTTCGCATAAGACGATGACGCATTCTGGCACCAGTCGTTGGCCTAAAGTTTTCTGTTTGCGCTTCGCCTGATTTCCCGGGGCCTAAGGAAATTTTGGCAAAATCCTCCGTCATACAAGAATCCCAGTACCGTGTTCTTTCACCTGAGATTTGATCGATATGCCATTTATCTTCAATATTAAAACAGTAACAGGTTGGACAGCTTGTATTGCAGGAACCACAGGCATAACAACTTTTCGCTAATTGTTCCCATAATTCAAGGTCGGCATAGCTTTTTTCCAGTCCCTGTTTTATTTCATCTGCACTGTAATTTAGATGACTTTTTGATTTAACCCGTTCATTTTCTTTAACTGCTAAATCAATTTGCTGCTGTGATGCATCCGTAAATTGACCATACTTAAGTAAATTTCCAGCTTTGCCTGTTAACACTTCATAGATATAAGTATCTGCAATTTTGGTGATAAATCCATCATGTGTTGACGGCTTAACATTAGCATTCATACTACTGAAAAAGCTGTGCTCTGCAGAACGTTGAATATTACTTCCAATAATGGTGGTTAGCTGTCGTTGAGCGGTATAATGAATATCTTCATATTTATCTGAAAATAAAAAATCCGTTTGCTCGATTGCCAGTAAATCATAAGGGTGCACACCAAATAGAATGGTTTCATACAAATCTAAAACTGCCTGAAACTCTCCATTTTTAAAACTTAATAAAACTTGCTGCGGTGGAAAGAAAACTTTTTTGGGTGGTAATATCGTTGTGTCATAATCTAAACGCAGATTAGAAGCTTTCTTAAGTAAAGAAAATGAAAAGAACTCAGAGCTTGATGGATTATATGGTTTACTTTGAACTAATTGAGGTGCAATAACTGACTGTTGATGAATGAGTTCATCAATAAAAGCTGGAAAATTTTTACTACTAATGCAATAAAAACCCATCTCCTCCTCCTTATCCTCTTACAGAAAAGCCCCCAATAGAAAGAATGAATCCTTATTAACTAGTATAGTCTATCAATTCTAATTCTTCTCATATCATGAGCAGTTTTTTTAGCATTTGGAACATAAAAAGATAATGTTTGCCAAAAGTCTCTGGAGTGATTGAAATGCTGGAGGTGAACCATTTCATGATAAATCACGTATCGCACTTGCTCGGGCTCTACAAACAATAGTTTATAATTTAAATTAATATTACCTTTGGAAGAACAACTGCCCCATCTCGTTTTTTGTCCTCGAATCGTAATACGGTTGAATTTAACGCCAACCTCTTTAGCTGCCTGCTCACAGATAGGATAAAAAGTTTCTTTCGCGTGTGTTTTTAAGAACTTTAATAATACCGATTCAATCTGAGTATGATTATCAATATTTCCCGTTAAGATTAATTGGCTATCTTGAAGTTTATATTTAATATTATTAAGTTCTGCCTGAGTATAGGTAACTTCAAATCGTCTATTAATGCCCGTTAGTTCAATAAATTTAGGTGCTTTAAAACGCTTTTGATTTATTAGCTGGTTTCGTTTTAAACGAAAGAGGAAATTAAACATTTTATGAATTTAATCCAAACTTATATAGATTTTGTATGATAGGCAGCAGGCTTTATAATAAACTAAAATTTTAACATGCAAAACTACAAATTAATTCTATATGGTCATCAACTGTCTCCATCAATAGTGGTGTGTAATCAATCGTAGTCAAATTCTTTTAATATTATGATAGTATTATTATGCGTCTGTTCTTGATGCTTATATGAATTTGATGGGGAAATTACTTTAATGGCTGATACTTGTGTAAGAAGAATACGTATTTTACAGATGCTAAAAAATAAAGCCGATGGCTATATTACCATACCTGAAATAATGTCCGGACTAAGCCATTATGGGATTGATGATGTTAAGAAAAGAACCGTAGAACGGGACATGCAGGATTTAAGTTTAGATTTTTCAATTGTCTGTGACTCTTCAACTCGTCCCTATAGATGGTGGTGGGATGGTAATGAGAATATTGAAATACCTGCTATGGGTAGAAATACGGCACTGACGTTTAAATTAGCTCAGGAATATCTTGAGCCATTAATGCCTGCTACTAGCTTTAACTTTTTAAAGCCTAAGTTTAGACAAGCCAATCGAATTCTTACAACTAAAGATAAAGCAAAAGAAAAGGAATGGATTAAGAAAATTCGAGTCATATCCCATGAAGTAAAATCATTTCCAGTAGTAGAGCCTAATGATGTTCATATCTCTGTTTATGATGCACTTTATGATAATAAAATGCTGACAATAAAATATTCTCCACCGAATAAAAAAGCTTCTACACGCTTAATTCATCCTCTTGCACTAATATACCAGTGATCTTTGAAAATGCTTGCTTTCTAAAACCGAGAAGATCATTATAGAGATATGCCGCAAGTCAGT
>JADGAU010000231.1 GCA_015231865.1 Gammaproteobacteria bacterium
ATGCATTCCATTGGTAGAAAAAAGTAACGCAGATAGCATGAAAATTTACAAAAATCAGGCAATAGATGAAAGATCAACAGGCCCTAATATATTACTCTTAAAAATTTTAATGTGTACCTAAGATCAGCCCAATTGACTCAAATTAATTATTATCATTTTCAGGCAAATTATTGACTACTGCTTCAACAATTGATTTAATGACAGAACAAACCCGATAAAAGGCACTAATTTGATAATGACGATAAGTGAACATACACCGGAAATCCTTCTCGTTGATGATGAAGAGTTATTAATCGAAATTCTAAAAGACTATCTTGAAGATGAGCCTTATAATTTATCGACTGCTTCAGATGGACAAATAGCAATTGATATGCTTACCTCAGAACCAGAAAAATATGATGTCGTGTTACTTGATCGCATGATGCCTAATTTAGATGGCTTATCGGCACTAAAACAAATTAAAGCGCACCCTGAATTATCGAGTATCCCGGTGATCCTTCAAACGGCCATGGCTAGTAAGGAAAATATACTTGAGGGAATCGATGCTGGCGCATTTTACTATCTCACCAAACCTTTTGAAGAAGAATACCTTCGTAGAATTATTGCAACTGCTGTAAAAGACAGGCTCAATTATCTTGATTTACTAGACAAAACTGAAGAAAGTAAAAAAGTTTTAAGTATGATGCAAAGTGGTTCTTTCCAGTTTAAAACACTGGCAGAAGGACGTCTTTTGGCAACAAAACTGTCTTCTGCCTGTAAAGATCCGAACAAAGTCGTTTTAGGCCTATCAGAATTAATTATTAATGCCGTTGAACATGGTAATGCTGGCGTTACTTATGATGAAAAAACAGATCTGGTTAATGATGGAATGTGGGAAAATACAGTTAACGATCGAATTTCATCTGCTGAAAATGCAAACAAGTTTGTTAAAATTGATTTTAAACGATATGGCCAATCCGCAACTTTTGTAATTACTGATTTTGGTGACGGTTTTGACTGGCAGGAGTATATGCAAATGAGCCCTGAAAGAGGTGCGCACAATCATGGACGCGGGATAGCCATGGCAAATATGTTCAGTTTTTCCAAAGTTGAATATCAGGGAAAAGGAAACATTGTCAAAGTCGTTGTAGGTGATGAGCTGGATATCGATTAAGATTAATAAGCAGCTCAGTTGTTCCTATTGTTATTTATCTAAGGCGTCTATATACTAAACAGTATATTATGTATCATTAGCTAGGGGTCTTGATGAGTTGTATCATCGAGTGAGATTATACCCTTTTAACCTGTTCTGGGTAATGCCAGCGAAGGGAAGCGATTATTTCAAAACATTTTATTGCTTGTTTTTATAATTACCTTCTTTTGCCAACAAGTATTTACTCAGTGAATTATCTTTAGGAAAATTTATGAGTGCGATACCTGAATCCTTTATCCAAGAAACTAACCGTTTATCTGATGAAGTCACCCAACCTTTCCCTGGCTCTAAAAAAGTTTATGTTCAAGGGAGTCGTGAAGATATACAGGTTGCGATGAGAGAAATATCTCAAACACCTACTCAAACCAATGATACGATAATCCAAAACCCGAATATCCCTGTTTATGATACATCGGGTCCTTATACTGATCCTGATATAGAAATTAACTTATTAAAAGGTCTGCCTGGTGTGCGTAGTCAGTGGATAGAAGAGCGACAGGATACTGAGTTATTATCCGGTCCCACTTCTGAATATGGCTTTAAAAGACAAAATGATCCGGCTTTAGCTAATCTCAGATTTGAACATATTCAAACACCTCGTAGAGCTAAAAAAGGCAAAAATGTTTCTCAAATGCATTATGCCAAACAAGGCATTATCACCCCGGAAATGGAATATATTGCTATTCGTGAAAATATGAATTTACAGCAATTAAAAAATTCTGCACTAATGAACGACAATCCTCAACACAGAGGAGTCGACTTCGGAGCCGACATTCCAGATGAAATTACGGCTGAATTTGTTCGTTCTGAAGTTGCCAGAGGCAGGGCTGTCATTCCTGCCAATATTAATCACCCCGAAAGTGAACCGATGATCATTGGTCGAAACTTTTTAGTAAAAATTAATACTAATATCGGCAATTCGGCTGTTTCATCTTCAATTGCCGAAGAAGTTGAAAAAATGGTCTGGTCAACCCGTTGGGGTGGCGATACGCTAATGGATTTATCAACAGGTAAAAATATTCATGAAACCCGTGAATGGATTATTCGTAATTCACCAGTTCCAATTGGTACAGTGCCTATTTATCAAGCTTTAGAAAAGGTTAATGGCAAAGCCGAAGATTTAAACTGGGAAATTTTTAAAGATACACTTATCGAACAAGCTGAACAAGGTGTTGATTATTTTACCATCCATGCCGGTGTTCTTTTAAGATATGTTCCGTTAACTGCAAAACGTCTAACCGGTATCGTTTCTCGTGGTGGTTCTATAATGGCAAAATGGTGTTTATCTCATCACCAGGAAAATTTTCTATATACTCACTTCGAAGAAATCTGTGAAATTATGAAAGCCTATGATGTGTCATTTTCTTTAGGAGACGGCTTACGACCGGGTTCAATTGCCGATGCTAATGATGAAGCACAACTGAGTGAACTAAAAACCTTAGGCGAACTAACTAAAATTGCCTGGAAACATGATGTACAGACCATTATTGAAGGCCCGGGACATGTACCCCTGCATATGATAAAAGAAAATATGGAGCTCCAGCTCGATGTTTGTGAGGAAGCGCCATTTTATACATTAGGGCCATTAACAACAGATATTGCACCGGGTTATGATCATATTACTTCTGGCATTGGTGCTGCCAATATTGGCTGGTATGGAACAGCGATGCTTTGCTATGTAACCCCTAAAGAACATTTAGGCTTACCTAATAAAGAAGACGTTCGTGAAGGCATAATTACCTATAAATTAGCAGCCCATGCTGCCGACCTTGCTAAAGGATTCCCGGGGGCACAGGTTCGTGACAATGCCATGTCAAAAGCACGCTTCGAATTTCGTTGGGAAGATCAATTTAACCTTGGACTTGATCCGGAAAAAGCCCGTGGATTTCATGATGAAACAATGCCAAAACAAGCTCATAAAGTTGCTCACTTCTGCTCAATGTGCGGACCGAGTTTCTGCTCAATGAAAATATCACAGGATGTTAGAGACTTTGCGGCATCTCAAGAACAAAAAGTAGAGATTGATACCGCAATGGCAGAAAAATCTAAAGAGTTCTTAGCCCAGGGCGGTGAGATTTATCACGAGGAATAGCATCAAGAATCACTGGGGGCGATTGCAATCACTTGATACGCAATCGCCTGAACCTTTAACTGGTTAACACCTTAGATGGTATTAAGGCCCGGTAAGCATGCCAGCTTGCATGCCCAATAATAGGAAGTGCGATGAGTAATCCAATATAAAACGTTATCAAGCCCAATCCTATGATAGCAACAATCAATAAAGCCCATAGCATCATGACAGAAAAATTATTTATCACTGACTT
>JADGAU010000232.1 GCA_015231865.1 Gammaproteobacteria bacterium
TGTGATAAACCAACGGCTGTTAACATTTCTTTGGCTTTTTCCTCTGCTTCTCTTTTTTTAGCACCAAATAACTTACCTAATATTGGCGCTTGTTCCAGTTCTAATCCTAAAACCGTGTTTTGTAATACCGTTAAATGAGGGAAGACCGAATAGCGTTGAAATACAATGCCTCGTTTTTCATCCGGCTCATCCGGGAATGATTTTCCATCAAGTAATAATTCTCCACTGCTCGGAGATTCAATCCCTAATAACATTCGTAAAAAAGTCGTTTTACCACAACCAGACGTGCCAACGATGGTGATAAATTCACCTTCTTTAATTTCAGTATTCACTTGTTCAAGTACGACATTATCGTCATACTTTTTCCAAATATTTTTAGCTATTATCATAGACATATTTATCTCGCTGTATGGAACCAGGGAAAGGCTCTTTCTGAAATTTTTCTTAACAGGTAATCGGTTAAAAAGGCCAAAAATGTAATCCACATGACATATGGGATAATAATATCCATTGACATATAGCGACGAACTAAAAATATTCGATAACCTAAGCCATCAGTCGAAGCTATGGCTTCAGCCGCAATTAAAAATAACCAGGCAGCCCCTAAAGACAATCTAACGGCGGTAATTAATCGAGGTAATATTTGTGGAATAATCACTCGGATAATGACTTGCCAGGTTGATGCCCCCAATGTCTGAGCCTTAATCTTTTGCTCTGACGGCAGCTCAATGACTTTTTCCTGCAAGTCACGAATAATAAATGGCGTTATACCTATGGCAATGAGCACAACTTTAGATAGTTCACCCAAACCAAAAACAATAAATAAGATGGGGAGTAATGCCAAGGGTGGGATTAAAGAAATCGTTGTAATTACTGGTGAAAAAGTTGTTTTAACTAGAGGAATTGCTCCATTAATAATACCAAAAGTTAGGCCAATTAAAGCTGCTATCCCAACGCCCATTGCCAAGCGAGTCATACTCGATGCAGTATCCTGCCAGAAGGTATATTCACCCGTCCTTTTATTTTCTTGTAATGCTAATTTATCGACAGCATTAGCCATTGAATTGACTGAGGGTAATAATTTATCCCGAGCATTTTCCTGTAAACGAGCATTCGATGCCATTAGGTAAATACTAATAATGATTATAAAGGGAAGCATGCCTAAAAAGACTTTCATTAGTCTGGTCGGCTGTTGATTCATTAGTCTTTTCATAATAGAACTCTATTAAGCAGATGGGTATTCGATCATATTTATCTGATAATGGTTATTAGGCCTATGCCTTCCATCCAGATAAGTGCGACTTAAATGGATGGGAAAGCTATTAGGTACTCATAGGTTAGTACTAAACTGATCGTGATATTAAGACTTATAATTTACCGGAGGCGGCCATATCCATATAAATGGAAGAAAATCTTAACTTGATATTTGAGTTGTCACCGAATAAACCAGCTGGTGTCGAAATACCGATAAACTCTGAGTTTGGTGCACCATCGCCAAGTAGACCATGATCAAATGAGAAGTCTGCAACTTTTTTCATGGTATCTTTTAAAGCAGTGCTACGTGAGAAAGCAACGGCATCTTTTGCTTTATAAAACATTTTTGTTGAAGCTAGCTGTGCTTCATAACCTTTTAAATCCGTCCCAGATGCAACACCCATGTCTGTCTTTGCTGAGATTGCTTTATCGCCAGAACCAGACATAATTGACATGATTTCATACCATGCGCCAGTTAATGCTTTACCTAATTTAGGATTTTCCTTTAGGGTTTTAGTATTAACAACGGTTAAATCGATGATTTCACCAGGGATCTGGCTGGAATCAAAAACTTTATAACTATTCGGCATAGCTAGAATTTCACTAACTAGAGGGTTCCAGGTTGCTACGGCAGTCACATCATCAGTCCCATAAACTGCAACCATATCAGCATCAGAAGTATTGACCACTTTTAAATCTTTTTCAGATAAGCCAACCGTATCCAGACCTCGAGCTAATAAATAATGAGAAACACTTAATTCAACCAGGTTAACATTCTGCCCTTTAATGTCCTTCAGTGATTTTTTGCCCTTTAAGATAACCGCATCATTACCATTTGAAAAATCTCCAATGATTAATGCCGTACTATCAACACCACTTGCTGCTGGTATTGTTAAGGCATCCATATTAGTCATTACACAGGCATCAAATGCACCGGCTGTATATTGATTGATTGATTCGACATAATCATTGATCTGAACAATTTCAATTTCGATACCGTATTTATCCGCCCACTTCTTTACGATTCCTTCTTTATTACCATAATCCCAGGGCATCCAACCAACATAAATACTCCAGGCAAGTTTAAATTTATCTTTAGCAACCGCTGGCTGAAACACAGCTAATAGCAGGCTTAGAATGATTAGAAATAAAGTACTTTTGATTGATTTACTCATGTTACCTCCAAAAGGAATAATAAAAAGGAAGTTCAATGACATGCATTGTTGACCTCCCGGGCTTTTATCCCTCCGTGTAACCTGTAGTAAATTCTATTTGACAGGTCGACTGCTCTCGGACCAGACACTTGTTAAACAAATCGGAACCCTAGCAATCTATTTTGTTACTGATGGTACAATTGATACCATTGAACATTTGATTAGTAACTATACAAGATTGATACCATTTAAATATAATTAATAAAATTCAATAATATACGATTTATTAAGCAAAGAGACATGATGATTATTCACTAAATTGATGCACAAGAAGCACTAAAATGATCCATCAATTTTAGCAGTATCCCATAAATAAATTTGTTTTAAGCATTTCCGGATTTTGATATATGCCAATCGCTTGATGTTTTTTTTAGGTGTTTTTATCGTGAACCTCACCTTAATTAGGAACACCAATATTAGAAAATTATTTTTTCTTATCCGAAGCTTAGATTAGTTAGGATAAATGGGAATATGTTAGATATTTCAGGGTATATACCCGTGACTATCCAAGCTATATTAGGACGTTGACAACAGCCCCTAAGCTAAAAAATATAAATACATTGAAAAAATCATCGCCACAATAAATCCTATTGTAGTCACGATACTAATTAAGGGTTCATCATTCATAATCAGATTATAACCAATAAGATTCTAAGCAAACATCATTTCTAAATCATCCAAGCAGAACTCTTGTTCTAAAGCTTGTTCTTCTTGAGAGTCACTGGTGTAATATGATTTATATTCAATGTTCTCATTTTGATCAAAATAATATTGTTCATAACATTTTGAATCGAATTCATGAATAAAACTATCGGCTGCTTTCATCTTATATCTCCATAAGTGTCATATTAATGAAAGCATAAACCAGGCCAATACTATTAAAACCTTATATTGATAACGCTGATTTTATTGGTTATTACATTTTTGCGGCAAAGGCTTTGTTGGTCATGACATTACTGCCCTACTTTGGTGATGGTCAGGGCAAGGTGATTTCCTTAGGTGAAAGAGATTGTAGTGCTCAGCGTAGAAACCAGAAAGTCA
>JADGAU010000233.1 GCA_015231865.1 Gammaproteobacteria bacterium
GAACTATACGATGAAAATTTAGATTATAAATAAGAACAATGATGCTACGAACGAAATAATACTTGCTATCTATATTCTAGTAAGCAGATAGTACGTAATATTCTTATTTTCAGAAAGAACAATTTTATTTAATAGATGCATTAAAAATTACATCTTAAACCCTTTAAATAAACTCACTGCAACATGCTTACAAATAATTTGCAGTAAAAACTAATCTAAAGGAATATGTGCGTTCTAAGAGTCGTTCAACTAGTGTTAATATACTTCTGTAAAACTACAGGGACTAGTATAAAAAACTAGTCCTCGCTTGTCAAATGCTAGTTATATATTGCTATCAATAAATGCATTTAATTGAGATTTCGATACAGCACCTACTTTAGTGGCCTCTACCTGCCCTGCTTTAAATAGCATAAGCGTCGGGATTCCACGAATACCAAACTTTGGTGGTGTATTTGAATTTTCATCAATATTAATTTTGGTAACTTTTAGTTTACCATCATATTCACCGGCAATTTCATCTAGAATAGGGGCTATCATTTTACAGGGGCCACACCATTCTGCCCAAAAATCAACCAAGACAGGTAATTCTGATTGCAGAACTTCTGCATCAAAGCTATCGTCAGTTAAATACGTTATATTATCACTCAAACTCATTCTCCAAACGAATTATAAAATATTTATAACAATTATCTTAAAACTAAAATATAGATAATTAGTACCTAATAGTTAAGCTTACAAGATTATCGGAAGCTTGTGGATTATAATACCGATTTATTTTTTCAAAGCAAGCTTTAGTATTAAATTAATTCCATGTTAATTAAATTACAATTGTTCTAACTATATTTACCCGAGTAAATTATAATCCTTTTTTATATATGGCCATTAAACTAAACGATAAACAATTTCAAGCGGTTAAACATATACAGACACCTCTTTTAGTATTAGCTGGGGCTGGTAGTGGTAAAACCCGTGTTATTACTGAAAAAATAGCTTATTTAATTCATGTTTGTGGTTATATAGCTTTTCACATAACTGCAGTTACCTTTACTAATAAAGCAGCCAAAGAAATGAACCGCCGTGTGCGTGAATTATTACCCAGCCAGTCCTGTCGTGGAATTACCATTTCTACTTTTCATACTCTGGGACTTAAAATTATTCGTAGCGAACATCAACATTTAGTTATTAATCAAGATTTTTCGATATATGATGCTGATGATAGCTTATCGTTAATAAAAAATATTATTGATGAACATTTTAATGTTCAAGACAAATCTGAAAAAGATGAACTAGCTCAACAAGTAAAGCATCAAATTTCTCAATGTAAGAATGATCATATTCTGCCTCAAAATATTAATCAATCAGAACTAGACTTAACACCTGATTTTATTGAACTATATGAGCTTTACCAGGAATATCTTGGTGTTTTTAATGCGGTTGATTTTGACGACCTGATACTTTTACCTGTGACACTTTTTCAGCAATATCCTTCTATACTTCATAAATGGCAACAAAGAATTCACTATCTACTAGTCGATGAATATCAAGATACAAATGTCGTGCAATATGAACTAATTAAACTGCTTTGTAGCAGACATGAAAACTCACAGAATGTTACTAAATTTACCGTAGTTGGAGATGATGATCAGTCAATCTATTGCTGGCGTGGTGCCAGACCAGAAAACCTGTCCATTTTACATAAAGACTTTCCTAATATGGAAATCATCAAGCTTGAGCAAAATTACCGCTCAACTCAATTAATTCTTGATGCTGCCAATCACGTAATCCAAAATAATCCACATACATTTGTTAAAAAGTTATGGAGTGACATAAAAGCTAATGAAAAAATCAATCTCATTTCAGCTCAGGATGAGGAGGCAGAATTAAACCATGTCATTTCCAGTATCATAAAATATCGCCTTGACAATAATCTTCACTATTCCGATTTCGCAATATTGTATCGAGGAAACCATCAGTCCAGACCATTTGAATTAAAGCTAAGACAACATCAAATACCTTTTCAGGTAACAGGTGGCACATCATTTTTTGCCTATACAGAAATAAAAGATATGATTGCCTATTTGAAACTTTTAATTAACCCACAGGATAATACTGCTTTTTTAAGAGTTATCAATACACCTAAACGAAAAATTGGTCACGCAACCATAAAAAAACTTTCTAATTATGCTGAATCGGTTAATAAATCACTTTTTGAATGCTGTCATACGCTGGGTTTATCCGCTTATTTAGATCACAAAACTCAGAATAAACTACTCCAATTTCATCAGTGGATAGTTCAAATTGAAAAGTTAACTTTCCAAAAACCAATTAACGAATGTCTGCAGCAATTAATTAACGATTGTGACTACCATGCCTGGTTAATGAGCACAGCATCATCTGAATCAAAGGCTCAGAGACAGATAGGAAATGTTAATGAGCTGGTTAATTGGTTAGCACGTATTGAAGAAAATCACAAAGCACTCAATAATAAAGAAGCAAACTTATCAGATGTCGTTAACAAATTGATGTTAATGGATATTTTAGAAAAGTCTGAAGAAGCTGAAATGACCGATTGTGTTTCTTTAATGACTTTACATTCTGCTAAAGGACTTGAGTTCCCATATGTTTTTATTATTGGTCTTGAAGAAGATATTCTTCCTCATCAGAGTAGCATTGAAAATAACGATATAGAAGAAGAGCGACGATTATTTTATGTTGGAATCACGCGAGCAAAACTGAAATTGACACTTTCCATGTGTTCGACCAGAAAAAAATATGGTGAAATAATCAACTGTGAAATGAGCCGTTTTATTGATGAACTACCTCAAAATGACATTCATTGGATTTCCGGCAAAGAAAAATTATCTTTAAGTGAAAGGCAAAAAAAAGCTAAGGATAGCTTTTCTACAATGCGTGCCCTTTTGTCAGGCAATGATTAAAAGACAAACAAATAATTAGATCCTTAATGCAAAAATAAGAATCGAAATAGATAAGGTGTTGATTCACTACCTAAGCCAATGAGACTTCCATCAAACAATTGGCATTCACCTCCTGCTTCATTTCCACCAATATGTTTATTATCAACTAATATACCTCGTGAACTTCCTCGATCTATAATCTTAAATTCACCATCATTTTCCTCAATAACAAAGTGTTCTCTGGAAATTTGTAATGGGTTAAGAAAGTCCAGCAGGTAAACATCATTATTAGATTGAACTTCACTAAAGCCTCTTCTCTCCATCAAAGGAATATCATCAATAAATTCAGAATGAGAAACACCTCCGTTAATAGAAGGAAAACTGGCAAATTTTTTAACTATTTTCTTGTCTCTTTGTGGACGATATAAACCATGAGTATTGACTTTTAATTCCAATTCTAAACGAGTTTCACGACCAACCGAAAATGGGAATTTTTCTATCCGAAGAAAATTATGATGATAATGTTCATTTTTAAAGGTTGAACTGGCTT
>JADGAU010000234.1 GCA_015231865.1 Gammaproteobacteria bacterium
AAATCCCGAAGAATTTTTAGAAGAAGTGATTTCCGACGCGGTTAGAGCTGTTGTTCTAAAACAATCAGTTGTGATTAATTCTGCTAACGATATTGTTTATATTAAGGGTGATATTCCTTATCTTAAACCTAAGGAAGGTAAGGTTAGTAATAATATTTTTAAACAACTAAGCGATGATATGACGCTTGATCTTAGAAGCGCGTTGAACAAATCGTCTAAAGATAAAAATGTTCAAATGACACCTTTTAGAGCCATTCATGTGTTTGAAGATATTATTCGTTATGTCAGAGTCATTGTTACACCTATTGAAGATGATAAAAGTGATGACTGGCTTTATGTTCTATTTTTTCAATCTGAAGAATCCCAAAACATCAGAGGTCATGTGATGACTGATGGGGATGAAAATGAGATTATAAAAAAACTGTCGTTAGAGCTTGATAGCACTAAATCCCACTTGCAAAATGTCATTGAAGAACTTGAAACCTCCTATGAAGAAATGCAGAGTTTAAATGAGGAATTGCAAAGCTCAAATGAAGAACTACAAAGCTCAAATGAAGAATTAGAAACTACCAATGAAGAGCTTCAATCGACTAATGAAGAACTTCAAACTGCTTATTCAGAACTTCGGGTTTTATATGATGATAAAGATGCAAGAGCCAAGGAACTTGAAGGGCTTGCTTCTAAATTAAGTGAACGCACAGAAACGAATAGAATACAAAAAGAAATTACCGAAGGCATACTCGATACGGCTCCAATTGCAATTACCATGGTCGATAAAGAAGGCCAGATAACCTATGCCAATAAGTTTTCTGAAGAACTCTTTGGACTATCTAAAAAAGATATTGTTAATCGAAGCTATAAATCATCACAATGGAAAATTACAGATTATAATGGCGAAGATATTCCAGAAAAAGAGCTGCCATTTTCTATCATAAAAAGAACTTATGAGCCGATTCATGATGTTCGTCATGCGATACAAATTGATCAGCATAAGCTGTATCTCTCTATCAATGGCTCGCCTCAATTTGATTTTGACGGGCAGTTTCAAGGCGCTGTTTTTTGTATCGAAAATTTAACCGGTACTTTAAATATGCAAAATGATATTTCTTATTATAAAGATAGTCTTAATAAGCATATTCAAAACGACATTCAGCAAGGCAGTTATAATTTATTGGGCATGTCTCTTATCGATATTTCTGCCCATATTAGAAATAATTTGAGCGATCTTTCTCTTGAAATCCATAATGATCTTACCGATCAAGCAAAAATAGAAGTTATGGATAAGAAAATCCGAGCGATATCGGATCTATTGGATCAAAAAACGGAATTTTATGTACAAAAAATAAAGTATGAACGAAATTCAGTACAAACAGGGGTTCAAGAGTTTTTAAACTATTTTGATGAAATTTTAAAAAACCATGGAGTAGAATGTGTCATTGAATTTGACGCATCCATTGATACTCAAATCAGAACAAGTGTTCTCTATAATTGCCTATTTGAAGTTTTTAATTTCTTAATACAGGTCTATTCAAGTAAAGAATCTATATTACTGAGAACTTCCATGAGTAAAAAAAATGAATATTATTTACTGAAATTTGAAGCAAATGCGAACATAAATTTAATAGAATCTCAGTCTAAAGTTGAGCAACTAGTCAAATTCATTAATAAAGCAAATCTAAACTTGTACGTTGATAACCAAAAATATTTAAGTTTGGTTGTTGAAATATAAAAGCGAGATAGACCTATGCAAGACATCTTCTTAATCGTACAAAATGAAAATAGTTTACAAAGTTATAAACGCTTGTTAACAGCAAAAAATTATAATGTTTATGATGAACGGGTATTAAACTCAAAACGTCATCGAATTAATCAAGATTTAATCGTCATTGATATTTACGATAAACAAGGTTTAAGTTTATTAGAAAATATAGTCTTTAAAGAAAATAGTTATGTGATTCTAATCAGTCCATTTCTTCAGCAAATGATTCATCTTCCGGGGACTTTAGGTAATCTTTACGTTTTTTATCTGTGTAAACCGCTGGATGTTAATCGTTTAACCGCGTTTTTAAGTGAAAGTTGCGAGAAAATAGAGAAAAACAGCTACCTTAAAACCAAAGAAAAAATTTTGATAAAAACGATAGACGATTCCCCGCTTCGTATTGCAGTATACAGTCATCTGGGAGAATTATTATATGCAAACCCGACCTATCTATTAGAAAATAGAATTGAAGACAGAGAGAATTTTAAATTCGAGAACCTTATCAATTGTACCAAAAGTTTTCAGGAAATTGTCCATAATGTTAAGTCAAAACATATTTTTAATGTAGAAAAAAAGGTTCATAATAAATGGTATAGATCTTTTTTTTATGCTACCAGTCATGAAAATATTGTACATTTATTATCTGATGAAACAGAACATATTAGTTATTTAGAATCCTTAAAAAAATCAGCGCAGTTTTTTGATCATAGTAATGAAGGTGTTGTTATTACCGATAAAGAGACAAAAATACTGGCCATTAATCAATCTTTTTCTGAAATTTCGGGCTACACCAAAGAAGAGTCTATTGGCCAGCCTATCAATATTTTGAGTTCAGGAAGTCATAGCAATAATTTCTATAAAAACATGTGGGATTCTCTTAAGCATTACGGCAAATGGCAAGGTGAAATATGGAATAAAAGAAAAAATGGGGAAATATTTCCTGAATGGTTATCCATTAAGCTTCTAAAAGATCCAGAAACTGGTGATATTAACTACATGGCCATTTTTACCGACATTAGTAGATTAAAAGAGTCAGATAAAAGACTGCACTATTATGCGAATCACGATCACCTTACCGGTCTTTTTAATAAAATTCAATTTGAAAATTTACTTGACCAAATTATCAGTAGTGCCATCAGGAACAATAAAAACTTTGCCTTACTTTATATTGACCTGGATTACTTTAAAGAAGTTAATGATACTTCAGGTCATGATACGGGTGATTTGGTTTTAAAAGAAGTCTCTAAACGGTTTCAAGCTTCGCTTAGAAAAGAAGATATTATCGCACGTATAGGTGGAGACGAATTTACGGTTATTATCGACAATATTAAAGAGAATGACAATGTTCTATTTTTAGCAAATAAACTACTCGAGGCTATTCGGCTTCCATTTAATGTCGGTGGTAAAAGCTTTTATTTATCACTATCAATCGGGATAGCTATTTTTCCGACTCATGGACATAATAAACGAGAATTATCTAAAAATGCTGACTCTGCCATGTACGAAGTTAAAAACAGTGGCAGAGATAACGTGATGTTATACAATAAAAAATTTACTGAATCACTATTAAAAAAAGTCTCATTGCATACCGATCTTAAGAAAGCTATTAAAAATGGTGATCTCGATGTTTATTATCAACTCGTGGTCGATATTAATGAAAAAAAGTTTATTGGT
>JADGAU010000235.1 GCA_015231865.1 Gammaproteobacteria bacterium
AAGTTAAATGTAGCAATTAACACCAAAAATATTAAAAACTATAAGGCTCCATATGAACTAGTTAGAACAATGCGTGCTTCTATTTTGGTGCTGGGGCCGTTATTAGCTCATTATGGTGAGGCGGAAGTTTCTTTACCCGGAGGCTGTGCAATTGGCAGCCGTCCTGTTGATTTGCACCTTGAAGGCCTGAGGGCAATGGGGGCAGAAATTATCGTTGAAAATGGCTATATTAAGGCAAAAGCAGATACATTAAAAGGTACGACAATTGTTCTTGATATCGTTACCGTAACGGGGACAGAAAATTTAATGATGGCTGCCGTACTTGCTGAAGGGAAAACCATTATTGAAAATGCTGCTCGTGAACCCGAAGTAACCGAATTAGCACTTTTCCTGACCGCTATGGGAGCAAAAATTAAAGGTATTGGTACAGATAAATTAACAATACATGGTGTGAAGCGTCTTCACGAAGCGGAGCATAAAGTATTCGCAGATCGTATCGAAACTGGCACCTATTTAGTTGCAGCTGCAGTCACGGGTGGTAAAATAAAGGTCAAGGATGCCTATCCTGAAAATTTAGATGCAGTATTAGATAAATTAAGAAAAGCAGGGGCTGAAATAAAAACAGGACATGACTGGATTAGTTTGGATATGCATGGGAAAAGACCTAAATCTGTTGATATTAAAACAGCACCATACCCGGCGTTTCCAACCGATATGCAGGCGCAGTTTTGTGTGCTAAATGCCATTGCAGAAGGTACAGCTTCTGTTGTAGAAACCGTTTTTGAAAATCGATTTATGCATATTAATGAACTCCAGCGAATGGGAGCAGATATCCATCTGGAAGGCAATACAGCTGTTATTAGAGGTGTTGAAGAATTGACTGCTGCAGAAGTTATGGCAACTGATTTACGGGCATCTGCTTGTCTGGTATTGGCTGGCTTAATTGCAAAAGGGGATACGACAGTTGATCGTATTTATCATATCGATCGTGGTTACGAATGTATAGAAGAAAAATTTCAGCAACTTGGTGCGACGATTAGACGTATGCCAAGCTAGCCAGTTTAAAAAATCAAGGTTACACATGCAAACAATTACTATTGCCTTATCTAAAGGTCGAATTTTTAAAGAAACCTTACCACTTCTTGCTCACGCAGATATTATTCCATTAGACGATCCTGAGTCCAGCCGTAAATTAATTCTAGATACAAATCAGGAACATATTAAGTTAGTCATCATACGTGCAACTGATGTTCCAACCTATGTTCAGTATGGTGCGGCAGATATTGGCGTTGCAGGAAAAGATGTACTATTAGAGCATGGTGGACAAGGATTATATGAGCCTATTGACTTGGGTATTGCTAAGTGTAAGTTAATGACTGCAGGCCCTATGGACGCAGAGATTAACTATTTTGAGCAAGGAAAAAAAATTCGTGTTGCAACTAAATTTGTCAATGTTGCCAAGCGGTTTTATGCAGAAAAAGGTGTTCAGGCTGAAGTGATAAAGCTTTATGGTTCGATGGAATTAGCGCCAATTGTAAATTTAGCTGATAGAATAGTTGATGTTGTCGATACTGGCAATACACTGAAAGCGAATGGTCTTAAACCAATGGAGCATATTGCTGATATCAGTTCCAGACTGGTCGTAAATAAAGCTTCGATGAAAATGAAACATGATGAAATGCATCATTTGATTAAGAAAATTTCTGAAGCGGTTTAAATTCAGTCGTTAGTCCACAGTCATTTAGTCAAATAAATCAAAAGAACAAATAAAATGAAGATTAGAAAATTAAATAGTAGTGATGGTAATTTTTACGATGATTTAAAAGCAGCCCTGGCCTGGGATAGTAGTTTTGATCAGAGTGTTAAGGAAACAGTTAGTAAAATACTTGATGATATTAGAAAACAAGGTGATGCGGCTGTTCTTGCGTATACCAACAAATTTGATCAGATGAGTGTCGAAAGTATTAATGATTTGGTTATTTCCAGGGAAAGGCTACAACAGGCATTAGATAATTTACCTGATGAACAAAGAAATGCTTTGCAGTTATCAGCAGATAGGGTACGTGCATATCATAATAAGCAAGTGATGCAGTCTTGGGCCTATGATGAAGCCGATGGCACGATGCTGGGACAAAAGATTACAGCACTTGATAGAGTTGGACTATATGTACCCGGTGGACAAGCAGCTTATCCGTCGTCAGTGTTAATGAATGCGATTCCAGCGAAAGTGGCCGGCGTTCAAGAGCTTATCATGGTTGTACCAACACCCAAGGGCGAAGTAAACGAGTTAGTACTTGCTGCAGCGGCTGTTTGTGAAGTTGATCAGGTTTATACCATTGGTGGTGCTCAGGCTGTTGCTGCCTTGGCATATGGCACTGATACGATTCCACAGGTCGATAAAATTGTAGGCCCGGGTAATATTTATGTAGCTACTGCAAAAGGAATGGTATTTGGTTCTGTTGGCATTGATATGATAGCAGGGCCATCAGAAATTTTGGTTATCTGTGATGGCAAAACTAAGCCTGATTGGATAGCGATGGATTTATTTTCTCAGGCAGAACATGATGAAGATGCCCAGTCAATTCTTGTTTCTCCTGATAGTGAATTTATACAACAGGTTAGTGCATCAATTGATAAATTATTAACGGAACAGCCAAGAAAAGATATTATTGCCCAATCACTAAAAAATAGAGCGGTCTTTATCCAAGTTAAAGATATGAAACAAGCGGCAGAAGTCAGCAATTATGTTGCTCCTGAACATTTAGAATTATCGGTTGAAGATCCTAAAGCGATGTTAGACGATATTAAACATGCAGGGGCAATTTTCATGGGGCGTTACACTGCTGAGGCCTTAGGCGATTATTGTGCGGGTCCCAATCATGTTTTACCAACTTCGAGGACTGCTCGCTTTAGTTCTCCTCTTGGCGTTTATGATTTTCAAAAACGTTCAAGCTTAATTATGTGTTCACAACAAGGAGCCTCGGAATTGGGCAAAGTCGCATCGGTTATGGCTAGAGGTGAAGGATTAATAGCACATGCACAAAGTGCTGAGTATCGGATTTTAAAAGATTAGCTGTGAAAATTAAAAGTTATATCTATAAAAGCCTTAAAAAACAGGATAGTTATCTATATTTAATTGAGAAAGACAAATTTGATTGCCTACCTTATGATTTAACGAAGCTTTTGGGTAAGTTAGAGTTTATTATGCCTCTTGACCTGGATGAACATCGTCATTTGGCTCAGGCAGATGTTTTGCATGTCATCGAGAAGTTATCTAATCAAGGATATTATGTGCAATTACCAAAAACTCCTTTATCATCTATAACCACATATTCTATTTCAGGCTAGGGTCTGATCTTTCAGATGTTAGACTGATTTTTAGTAAATTTTTATGATATTAAGGCACTTTTTTTGTACCCCAAGGGCACT
>JADGAU010000236.1 GCA_015231865.1 Gammaproteobacteria bacterium
AGGCTGATAAAATTTTGTTGCCCGGCGTTGGTGCGATGCGGGACTGTATGGGTGAAATGCAGGCGCTGGATTTAATTGAGACTATAAAAGAATCTGCTCAGAATAAGCCTTTTCTTGGTATTTGTATTGGTATGCAAGCTTTGCTTACTCATAGTGATGAAAATAATGGCGTTGCCTGTTTAGATATTTTCAAGGGCAATGTGGTTCACTTTTCTGATGGTTTAAAAGAAAATAATCTGAATTTAAAAATACCGCATATGGGCTGGAATACAGTACAGCAATCAATTGAACACCCAATGTGGAATGCGATAAAACAGGATGAATTTTTTTATTTTGTTCATAGTTATTATGCATTACCTGAAAATTCAGATCATATTGCTGCAACATCGACCTATGGCGAACAATTTACCGCAGCAATTAGTAAAGATAATATTTTTGCAACGCAGTTTCATCCAGAGAAAAGTGCGGATGCTGGTCTTCAATTATATTCTAATTTTATTAACTGGAATGGTGAAAGTGACAGTTAAAAGTGAAAAGTTAATAGTTAATAGTTAATAGTTAAAAGTGACAGACTAAAGAAATAGGTTAATTATGATTTTAATACCCGCAATTGATTTAAAAGATGGCCAATGTGTCCGTTTACGAAAAGGTATAATGGAAGATAATACCGTTTTTTCAGATAACCCGGTTGAGGTTGCTGGCAAGTGGTATGGTCTTGGTGCTAAAAGATTACATCTGGTTGACCTTAATGGTGCTTTTGCCGGAGAGCCGGTTAACGGAGATATTATTAAAGCAATCACCAAAGCTTATCCAGATTTACCCGTTGAAATTGGTGGTGGAATTCGTGATATGGAAACCATTGAAGCCTATATTCAGGCAGGTATTTCCTATGTCATTATTGGTACACAAGCGGTTAAGGACCCTGACTTCGTGCGTGCAGCCTGTAAAGAATATCCTGGTAAAGTGATAGTCGGTTTAGATGCTAATAATGGTAAAGTTGCCATTAATGGCTGGGCAGAAGCTTCAGATCTGGACGTGATTGACTTAGCTCAGCAATTTGAAAATGATGGTGTCGATGCCATTATTTATACTGATATTGCTCGAGATGGTATGATGCAGGGCGTTAATATTGAAAGTACGGTTAAATTGGCACAATCAATTAAAATACCGGTTATTGCATCAGGTGGTATTACTAACCTGGAAGATGTCAGAGGTTTGTGTGCTGTCGCTAAAGAAGGTATCAGTGGTGCAATTACTGGACGGGCAATTTATGAGGGTACTCTTGATTTTGCTGAAGGTCAGGCACTGATTAATAGTCTATTGGGGTCGGAGTCATAGATCTTGAATAGTAATTTTATAATTCGAAATTATTTAAAGCTCGGGAAGGCAAATTTATATCAGTTTGTCTATGTCTCCGACCCCGTTTGGGAGCACAAGTAATGTCACTAGCAAAAAGAATCATTCCTTGTTTAGATGTTGATAATGGCCGTGTAGTTAAAGGCGTACAATTTGTTGATATTCGTGATGCCGGTGATCCGGTTGAAGTGGCTCGTCGTTATAATGAAGAAGGCGCTGATGAATTAACTTTTTTAGATATTACCGCAACACATGAAGGTCGAGATAATATTGTTCATGTGGTTGAAGCAGTTGCCGGCGAAATTTTTATACCGCTAACCGTTGGTGGTGGTATTCGTACGGTTGAAGATGTTAGAACCATGTTAAATGCAGGCGCAGATAAAGTAGCGATTAACTCGGCAGCGGTAGCGAATCCTGAATTTGTAAAGGAAGCTGCTCAAAAATTTGGTAGTCAATGTATTGTGGTTGCCATCGATGCAAAGGCAGTTGAGCTGGAAGATGGTACTAAAACCTGGGAAATATTTACCCATGGTGGACGAAAACCAACCGGTATTAACGCGATTGAATGGTCAAAGAAAATGGTAGAATATGGTGCTGGCGAGTTGTTAGTCACCAGTATGGATAATGATGGTGTCAAAAGTGGTTTTGATCTGGCATTAACGAGAACTATCAGCGATGCTGTTTCTGTTCCTGTGATTGCTTCTGGTGGTGTTGGAAATTTACAGCATCTTGCAGATGGAGTAACCGATGGCCATGCTGATGCAGTATTAGCAGCCAGTATTTTTCACTTTGCTGAATATTCAATTGCCGAAGCGAAACAACATATGCAATCTCAGGGAATCGCAGTTAGATTATGAGCGATTCAATTACCTCTAATAACGCAAACTGGCTTGATGAATTAAAATGGGATCAGGATGGTTTAATTCCTGCAATTGCTCAGGATGCAGAATCTGGCCAGGTAATGATGTTTGCCTGGATGAATAAAGAATCTCTGGCATTAACGCTGGAAAAAGGTTTTGCTGTCTATTGGTCCCGTTCCAGAAAAAAATTATGGGCCAAAGGTGAAGAGTCTGGTAATACCCAGAAAATTATCAGTATTAATACCGATTGTGATAAAGATGTTTTATTACTATCGATAGAGCAAAATGGTGGCATTGCTTGTCATACTGGACGAGCCAGTTGTTTTTATCATCAGCTTGAAAGTAATGATGAACAAACCTTATGGAATATCAATGCACCCGTGCTTAAAGATCCAAAAGAGATGTATCAATAATGCCGAATGATACTTTAGAAAAATTAGATCAAATTCTTAATGAACGTAAATCTGCTTCTCCAGACTCATCTTATGTTGCTAAATTATATCATAAGGGACAAAATACCATCCTAAAAAAAGTAGCAGAAGAAGCCGGTGAAACAATTATTGCTTCAAAAGAAAATAATGCACAACAAATTATTTATGAAACTGCTGATTTATGGTTTCATACCCTGGTCATGTTATCACATCATGGTTTACAGTCAGAAGATGTTCTAAAAGAACTGGAACGTCGTTTTGGTCTATCTGGTCTGGAAGAAAAGGCACAACGTAAGGAATAAGTATGAGTGAATGTTTATTTTGTCAAATAGCCTCTGGTGAAATGCCAGCAGATGTTATTTATGAAGATGAAAGTATTCTGGTGATGAAGGATATTTATCCAAAGTCAGAAACGCACTTATTAATGATCCCCAAGGACCATTTTAAAGATTTACCTGATATTGCTGCTAGCGACCCGGAACTATTAAGTTATATGATGGATAAAATAACATTAGTTGCTGAACAGGAAGGTATGCATAATGGCTTTAGAACGATTATCAATACTGGTGCCGGCGGTGGTCAGGTGATTTTTCATGTACATATACACTTGTTAGCGGGTAAGAGTTTGCCAGGGTTTTAGACTTAAAACTCCTTCCCCTTTGCACCCAACGGGCATAAGAAGGGGGAAGGTTGGGATGGAGGGGGGGGATCAATTGTACACAATAGTTGAAACTCAACCCCACCCTAACCCTACCCCTGTCAGGGGGAGGGAATATACAAAT
>JADGAU010000237.1 GCA_015231865.1 Gammaproteobacteria bacterium
AATGGTAATATTACAAAATTAAAATCCGAGATAAAATCAGCGACATATTTATGTTGCTTTTTATTTTTTGCACCTTGTAATAGTTCCATATAGGATTGAATAGATAAATAGCGTTCAGAATTTGTTTCAATTAAATCAGCGGCTTTATTATTACCTCTTTGAACCCAGATAAGTATATCCGTATCAAACATCATACCTATTACCTCTAAGCTGATGAAGCTCATCTTCTACCGATTGCGTTGATTCCGCCTGAGAGGCAAAGAAAGGATGATTTTTAACTTTTAAATCATCAGTTCTTTTTGCAGGACTAATAATACCTTTCAATTTACCGTGATAGGTGATATTGACATTTTCATTATTTTCCAGGGCCTTTATGATATCTTTGGTTTTATACCTTATATCGACTATTGAAGCTTCCATATAACTCATCTCCATGCTTAAAAATGTCTATGCTCTATAGACATTTAATAATAGCAGTAGATAATAAGGATAACAAGTAAATATTTTAACCTGTCTCTTGCTAGCTATTTTTCTACCTCTGTAAGCATTATTGACAACTGATAACAATACCAACTAAACTATTTATTTTAAGTAATTGATGACAAATACACCAACTGAAATAGTGATACCTAAGGACCAGAACATAAACCTGTCCATACGTTTGCCCATTTCAGTGAATTGCTTATCCATTTGTTCAAAACGTTTGTCAACTTGCTCAAAACGTTTATCCATATTTTGCTGCACTTGAGCAAGAAGTTTATCGGACTGTTCAAAACGTTTGTCCATATTATGCTGCATTTGAGCAAGAAGTTTATCAGACTGTTCAAAACGCTTGTCCATATTATGTTGTAACTCTTCAAAGCGTTTATCTGATTGCTTAAAACCATCAAGAATCAATTGTCTCTGGTTTTTTAACTCCTCTTCAACTCTAACTATTCTCTCTCTGATTTCAATCTCATAATGAATATTATCATTACTGGCTTGATTTTTATTTGCCCATGATTGCTCTATCAATTCCTGAATTTGTTCAATGTCTTCTTTTGCAAGTGCCATGGTAATGCCTTAATGGTCTTCGGAAATAATTGTAAGTATAACATATAGGAAATAGTGACAGCCCAGGCTTCCCTATCTTTCTCTTCGTGGAGCATACTATTGGTTCATAGAAAAGTTTACTGTAAAGTGAGGCAATAAAAATATTAACAGAGCCTCCAAAACACTTGGTTTATGAGGTTCTTGGTACTTACTCTACGAGCAAATCTTTTAAATCCAAACGCGTTGAGCGATAATCAGCTATATCACCATAGCCAATACGCCCTACAAAGACGGTTTTGCCACAATCTTCACCATCAATTAACTCTTTATATTTATTTGCCAGCTTTTCTGTAGCTTTTAGCTGTTTTTTATTGCTTGTAAAATTTATTGACTGTCGATGATAATTAGCAAAAATTAGTGGTGTCATTTGCGGTTGCAATTGAATACCTAAGGAAGTCAGCCTAATCCAGAAACGTTGTACCAACCTTCCTGCCTCAATAAAGTCGCTTACAGATTCATTGACTTTATCATCAATTAAAATAAAATGAGCACCAGAACTTAGCCCGGGTAAGACGTCTAATTCTAATCTTGGTAAATAAGTACCGGCCATAAAGGTGTTAAGAAAATTGACAATGCGCCAATCTTTTAAACAAGCCTTCATCATTTTAGTTCCCATTGCGCTCATACCAAGTGAACCGACTGGCATTTTGTCACGACTATAGGGCTTGTTCCACTCCATAATACTGGCATGCGTAGGAAAGGCTTCAGCAATACTTAAACGGATTCCTGCTGCATCAAAAAATAATCGGGTGGTTTTTTTTATTTCTTTGCCTTCAAACCACTTGATTTTTAAAGGGCTTGCTGCTTCCTCAATTTTTTGTTTATGTTCATCGGTAATTTTTTCTTTGGATAATGGACGACGATTAACCGTTCGTAAAATTATTGAATCTGCAAGGTGTGCGTGGTTATTTTCAGGCTGAGTGCTTGCAATCTTGACATGAATAACGGGATGTTCATCAGTTGAATCTGGGTCAAGCTCATAGTCCAGTGTTTTATCCAGACTAGCGGCACCAATCACCATATTTTCTATCAGCATACCAATCGATAATTGACTGGCATTACCTTGTAAATCATAGACACAATGATCACGTGTATCACTTGCCAGGATATCAAAATGATTTTCATCGATTAGTTTAAAACGCCAGGGCTGCATATTATCACCACTTGGCGCCCAGCGGCCAAAATCCAATATTTGCTTTAAAATTGAATTATTCTGTAATAAGGGATTCGCAATGTTTGCTTCTGCTGTTGCCTCTTCCCATTCAGGACTTGCTTTTAAACCAGGATTATCCAGTATATTTTTCATGTTTTCACCTTTCCACTTATCTACTCATATCCCCATCTATCCAAGAATCTTCTTTTTAGCTATTTTAAACATCAATTTCTGAATCGGATTATTATTGCCGCCCGGTCTCCAGGTCTTTTTATAAATATTTCTAAATGCATCAAACTGAAGCCCCCATGGCGCTGCCATGACTTTACCTCTATTTAAAAGAATTTTGACTGCTTCTGTTGCGGTGACGCCTGCACAAAGTTTACAAGCCATTGGCGTTGAAGGTCCTTTTTTATTATGAAAGTCAATTCTGCTTTCATCTACCAAATAAGGTGCATGCAGCATTGACGGAGATAAACCAATATAAAACTTTATTTGCTGTTCATTGGGTGATAGTCCTTCCATACCAAAATATTCCTCAAAACTCATTTTACCCGGAATAAAATTAATTAATGCGGTACTCATACCCAGTGGAGCTGCGGTAATTGCTGGAATTCCCTTTTCCCAGCATCGGGCAAATACTTTCTGGCGAATTCCCAATACAAAGAAGTCCAAACCATCAATATATAAATCTACGCCATCAAGAAATTCTTCTAAATTTTCATCATTAACCCCTTTGTCAAAATTTTTTACATTCATTTCCGGGTTAAGTTCTTTAGCTAATCGCTCCATTGTCGCTGCTTTTTCATGGCCAATCGTTGGCAATGATGCACCAGCCTGACGATTAAAATTAGCCAGTTCATAGGAATCCATATCCGAAATATGAAAATTTCCAAAGCCCATGCGAGAGAGAGTTATTAAATGCTCGCCACCTACTCCCCCCATACCAGCAATAGCAATTTTTTTATTTCTTAATGTTTGCTGTTCCTGCTCTGTTACCCATCCAATATTTCTTGAAAAAGCTTCGTTATAGTCATATTCAATTGTCATTATTTTTCCTCATTTTTATTTAAAGGAGTATTTTATCCTTTTACTCTTTTACTCTTTTACTCTTTTACTCTTTTACTCTTTTACTCTTTTACTGTTTAA
>JADGAU010000238.1 GCA_015231865.1 Gammaproteobacteria bacterium
ATCTATATTAATTTCACCTTGCAATATATTTTTAAACCATGAAGAATTGATATTAAACTCCTTAACTGATAATTTCTGTTTTTCAAGATCAGCTGAAGTTGAAACATTAAAATCTTGTGGTTTTTTAATCGTTTGTTTTAAGTTGTTTACAAATAACTTACTAATTTTGCTATTAGCATTTAAATGAATAATGTCCTTGCTTTTCTTAATATCGCCATTCAATGTAATTTCACTGGAAGATATCATTTGATGAAATAATCGATTAATTTGAAACTTAAATTCTAATACTGTTTCATTTTTACTTTGATCCAGATTAAGTTGTAAAATAACACGTTTATCAGCAGTAGAATCTGGTGTTAATGTACTAACAAGGATATTAGCTTTAATATCATCCAGACTCTGAATATCGGCATCAGCATTAAGAGAAAAGTGCAACTGTTGCCAGGGTTGATGAAATTCTTTGTCAATTAAGCTCTGAAACTGATACTGTCTTTGTAATTGTTTAAAAGCTTGTTGCTTTATTTTAATTTTGTTTAAGTTGATTTGATTTATTTTAATTTGAATGGGGAGTTCTGAAACTTCCTCAGAATTTTTTTCTTCAGACTTAGCAGAAGATGACAACTCAATCCATTGTGGCAGGTATTGTAAAGATAAATGTTCAATATTGAACTGTTGAATGAATAATTGTTGATTGAATAATTCACTTAGTTGAAATTCAAGATGAAAGTTTTTTATCGATAACCATTGCTGATGTCTGTCTTTAAGTATTAGCGATTTAATCAGTAATTCATTCCATTTAAATCGTTCAATATCCAATTGTTGAATACTAAGATCTTTATCCACCTTGCCTATCATTTGATGAGCAATTATTGACACTGCAATAATTCTTAGCGGTTCTAAAACGATCAAACTAAGAACAATTAAAAGGATTGTTAAAACGAAGAAACGAAGCAAACGTTTTAACCTAGAAAGCATGACCAATACTCAAATAAATTTGATAGCTATCATCAATATTGTCTCGGGAATCCAGAGGCATACCAATATCAAGGCGTAATGGACCTATTGGCGTACTATAACGTACACCAAGCCCACTGGCTAAGAGGATTTCTGATGAAGAATCCAGCCAATTCTTTTCAAAAGCACTACCACCATCAAGAAACCAGACTAAACCAAGTTCCTTGTTAAATTTATAACGCGTTTCAATCGCAAAATCTAAAGATGAACATCCTCCAGTAGGTGTATTATCAGAACTTAATGGTCCAACCAATTGTCTACCATAACCACGAATGGATCCCCCCCCTCCAGAGTAAAATCTTAAGTCAGCTGGAACATCATTGAGTTCGCAATTCAGTAGTTGTGACAATTTTAACTTCATTGCTAAAATTAAAGGCTCCTTAACAAAAGAGCTTACGTCATTTATTTCTGTTCTCGTTCTTTTAATTAATGAGAAATAATGTCTATAGGATCCCATCCCCTGAATAAAATTAACTGAACTTTTAATGGATTGATAAGGTGCCAAATGAATAAATAAATGACCGCCTTTGCTTGGTTCCAGTAAGTCATTACTACTTGATAGATTTAATTGCCAGGGTGAAAAAATGAAAGAATAATTTTCATCTGAAAGTATATTATTATCTAAATCAATTGAGCTTAATTGACTACTGCGAAACCCCAGTCCGCCACTAATTGATAAGTTTTTTGAAAACTTATGTTTAAGTGCAATCGAGCTTAAAATAGTTTGACTATCATAGGCGGAAGTGATTTCATCGTCATATTTTAATTCAAGCAGGGTTTCGAATTTTTGATTAAAAAAAAGGCTTTGTTCAATGTATTTAGTATCGACAAAGATCCCATCGGTATAGACTTTCGCGGATGCGGTTAACTTTTCTCCCGAACCGAAAATATTTCGGTGTTGCCAACCACTACCAACTGAAAGCCCTTTATCAGAATCATAGCCAATGGAAGCTTTTATTGTTCGATGTTTATTTTCTTTTAAATCTATATTGACATTTCTGCTTTTATTTAAAGAACTATCCAGTGTGACTCTAACCTGACTAAATAAACCGGTGGCTTGAATATTATTAAAAGTTTTATCTAAATATTTGGGGTGATATAACTGTCCAGGCTTCCAGGCCACTTTTGATTCCATAAATTTCTGGTCAATCGTTTCAATACCGGTAAAAATAGCTCTAAATAATTTAATTGATTGACCTAAACTCACAAAATACTTTAGATTTAAAAGTTTTTTCTTTTTGTCTAGCCGATATTCATTTTTCTTTATTTCACTATTCGCGTATGATAAATTTTTAAGTACATCAATGAGTTCACCTTCAAACTCCCGTATTTTCCTGGCATCTGCCCGCTTAAATTGATGTGATTCAATTAATTTAAAAAAAGATTTATCCTGACCAATTAATTCATTTTCGGACAGTAAATCCACTTGTATTGGATCATTATTAGATATATTTATCAGTTCTATCTTGCCAATATGATATGAAACACCAGTATTCACTCGATAGTTAATAAGCATCGGCTTAACTGTTTTATTTAATTTATATTGAACTGAAGCATCGTAAAAACCTCGGGAATTTAAAACACTTTTAAAAAGTTCTAAGTCAGCCCTGGCTCTGGATTTTATCAATAAAATTGAAGAACCGGGCTTGTCTATTAATCTGTTCGCATCTGAAACACTTAATAATACCGTTTCAAGTTTCTGTTGTTGCTCCTTTGCTATTTCTTGATTAATAAATTGAATTTTAATTTGATAATTTATAACAGGCACAGCCTGACTTTTTTCATTTGCATGACTAACAGAAATAAAGATAAAAAACTGGCAAATAAAAAAAACAAATATTGATCTAGGGTTCACGTTTATATTCAATTGCTTCAATAAAATAAACCAATTGTCCTTTGGGTCCCTGAAAAATGACTTCATCACCAACCGATTTGCCTAGTAATGCTTTTGCAAGTGGTGAATCAATACTAATTTTTCCCTGTCTAAGATCAATTTCATCAGCCCCTACAATATGATATGTACTGACTTCCTCAGCTTCATTTTCAACGGTTACAATAGCAGCAAAAAAAACTTTGCTTTGATCTTGTGGAATTTGATCAACGATTTGAACAACGTCTAAACGCTTTTTTAAAAAACGTAAACGCGAATCAATTTCTCTTAATTGTTTTTTACCATAGATATATTCAGCATTTTCGCTTCTATCACCCTGAGCCGCTGCTTCGGAAACTGAGCGAGTAACTTGCGGTCTTTTTTTATACCATAGTTCATCATGCTCTGCTAATAAAGCATCTTTTCCCTGTTGGGTAATATAAACAGAAGATTGGGGTCTGGGTGGGCGATATCTACTCATGATAAAAATTCTAGTTAACTAATT
>JADGAU010000239.1 GCA_015231865.1 Gammaproteobacteria bacterium
CAACCTGAAAATTTTTATCGTTCATGGATTGCTTGTTTTATGTATACTGATTACTTTAAGTAGTCAAATAAAAATTTAAATAAAGTAATCAGCATATAAAATTGACTAGTTTGCAGGAACTTGCTGCGGTGCATCACCAGGGTAAGGTTCTGTCGGCATAGCATTCATTGGTGCTGGCGGCATCGGTCCCTGCCCCTGATAATTCGGGTTATAAGGCCTATTATTGTTCCAGTTAAATGGACGATTAGAATCAAAATTCATTGGTCCACGCCCACCATTCCATGGCATATTGCCACCAGTCCAAGGCATATTACCATTATCCCATGGCATATCTTCCCATGGTCCATTATTAAAACCACGGTTATAGCCGTTATTTCTCCATCCCCTATTCCATGGTCTATTATAACCATTACTGCTCCACCCCCTACTCCAACCATTACTACCATTCCATGGCATATCAAATGATCGACTATTATTCCATGAAGGTCCGTTATCTGAATTAAAACCAAATGCAAATGCAGAAGTAGCGCTTAAGCTTACCGCTGCAACAAATATTGTTGTTATTGTTTTTTTCATATCCATCCTCATTTAATATTTATGTGGTTGTTTTATCACAACCTGATTAAATTTAATATGAAAACATAAGAGATGCAAGTTTTGTTTTTATCTTCCTCTATTTAACTTTGTCCTATAACTCAAATTAAATTTCAACTATAATCGACAATTCACTGAATTTTAAATACTGAACTTTTTAGTACCATACTTTAATTGTTTATTAAATAAGAGGGTTAAAATGAAAATAATTTCTACTTTAATTTCCTTAACATTTTTGATGGGAATTTCAACGCTATCTTTTGCTGATAGTTATGTCCCTGCTCATTTATGCTTTAAACCTGAAAGACCTCTTTTTATATCGACTATTTATCAAAAAGAGAAATATAAAAATGATGTGACAACTTTTAAATTCTGTATTCGTGAATTTGTTAAAAACCAGGAACGAGCCATGATGATTCATCAGGCAGCAGTTAAAAAAGCAACAAGCGACTGGAATGAATTTGTTCAGGAAGAACAGTAATAATTAATCTATTTATGAATTATGCAGCAAGAACATATTAAATTACTCACAAGCTTAAAAATTAGTGAGCAATATATTGTTCATACTTTTGGCCTTAAAACCCTTCAAAGAGCACTAGATTATTATCATCAGGAACGTGTCAAGCTTACTCGTGTAATACCATTTGACAATGGTTCTATGGAAGTTAATGCAGAAGTACTTGGTTCTTTAAAGCAAACATACGAATCAACTGTAATGATAAATGTGACCCCGGATTCAAGGGTCAGGGTTGAAAGTGATTGTGATTGTCCCGTTAATTTCCAATGTAAACATGGTTTAGCTACGCTATTCACTTTTGCACGATTTGTTCTAGAATCAGAACAAGATGAAATGAGTGAAGAATCGCTTATTCCAAAAAATGAAATTAAAATTCAAACTCCGGTAGACAGTTGGCTGCATCAAATCAACACACCTACGACCAAAGTTCAAACAGCTATTGCAAAATCTCCGGAAAAAATTCAATATCAGCTAATTTATAAATTACAAGTTGATCCGAATACACCTGAACTTTTAAATGTTGAAACAGTCAAAGTAAAGCATTTATTACGTGGTGGCTTTTCAAAAGAAATTAAATTTGATTTAAATTATGTGGCTAATAGCCACCAATATGAAAATATCTATTTTGAAACAATAGATGAGGAAGTAGCACACCTTCTGGTTAAAAAGAATGCTACAAATTATTATAGTTATTCTTCAACTATCAATAATCATTATGAGCTTGAAGGAGACTTAGGTGTTTTTATTCTTAAAAAGCTATTATTAACCAAGCGCTGTTTCTGGGATACTCCCATTGAAGGTTGTCAACTTTCATTTGGTAAAAGCAGACTATTGGAAATTGAATGGTTAAAGGATAACGATAGATTTTTATTGCAACAAAAAGTTAATCCGCCAATTGATTTATTCTTTCGATTAGATCAATTATTTTATGTTGATGTTACCAATCATCAAATTGGTCCATTAGTTCACGATGGATTAAAACCTCAACATATTGAACAGTTGTTAAATGCACCGCCGGTGCCTGGAGCAGAAGCTGAAAAAGTAAGCTTACAATTATTACAACGCTGGCCTAATACAGATATTCCTTTACCACTTGATTTAGGTATTCAGGATATTATTATTGAAAATGAAAAACCCACTGCTAATTGTTTGCTTTATAGTTATGAATTAACTGACTACAAACAACAGAGTGGCAAACGTAAACTGCATTTATTACGTCTGCGTTTTAACTATTCACATTATCTAATTTCACCAGAAAAAAACCAGGTCCATTTTGTACAAATCCATGATAAATCTCGTTTAAAAATTGAACGTCAATTATTAATTGAAGATGGTTTTATTAAAACGCTCAGACAATACGGATTTATTTCGCTACCAGATATTGGTGAATACGGTTGTGAATATGAGTTTTGTTTACAGCATGAATCAAACATTTCTCTTGCCTGGATGTGGCATGACTTTCAGGAAGATATCATTCCATTACTTGAAGAGCAAGGCTGGAAGTTTGAATTTGATGATAGTTTTAACCTGAATTTTAGTGAAGCAGATGAATGGTATGCTGATTTAAATACCTTAAACGATAATGAAGAAGCTGAAAGTAATCAATGGTTTTCAATGGATTTAGGCATTGAAATAAATCAGCAGAAATTCAATCTACTACCCATTCTAGTAAACCTTATTGCAACCGAGCCATCTCCTAAGGACCTTTTAGAAAAATTAAAACGACAAACAACGGTTATTTTACCGGTTGATGATACTCAATGGGTAAAACTACCCTCTATACGGTTACTCACCATTTTTAATACCTTAGTTGAATTATACGACAGTGAGCCTTTGAATAATGACGGTAATTTAGTTTTTACTAAACAGCAAAGTATCTATTTTTCTGAGCTATTAAATGATCCTAATCTACGTTGGAAAGGTGAGGGTGAAATAAGGGAGCTTAACCACAAATTATTACATTTTTCTGGTATAGATACGGTCAAAGTACCTGAGAATGTTCAATCTGATTTACGTGACTATCAGCAAATTGGTCTTAACTGGCTTCAGTTTTTAAGAGAATTTAATTTCAATGGTATTTTGGCTGATGATATGGGACTAGGGAAAACCATTCAAACCTTGGTTCATCTTCTGTATGAGAAAGAAAATTCACAAGTAAAGTATCCAAGTTTAATTATCGCCCCCACGAGTTTAATGGGCAATTGGATTAGAGAGACACAAAAGTTTACCCCTGACTTAAAAATCTTGTTACTTCAC
>JADGAU010000023.1 GCA_015231865.1 Gammaproteobacteria bacterium
GTGCCCGGCAGGAACTAAAACAGAAGCTTTCATATCAATATCCGGAAGTGGTTGACCATTGACTTTAGTAAGCCCAAGGCTATTCCAGTCACGTAGGCTGGACCAATTTTTTAAACCCGTCTGCTGATATGCAAAATTTTTCGGTAATAATACCTCTCTTCCCCAGCGTTCACCTACTTTCCAACCCAATTGACTGAGAAAATTAGCACCACTTGCGAGAGCATCTTGTTCGCTATTAAAAAGATTGATATGGCCATCTTTATCGCCATCAATCGCATACTGATAGTAGGTAGAAGGCATAAACTGAGTATGACCCATTGCGCCAGCCCATGAGCCTTGCATATCGTTTATTTTAAGTGATTCACGCTCAACTAATTTTAAAGCTAAGATTAATTCACTGGTAAAAAATTCAGAACGTCTTTGATCGCAAGATAATGTCGCCAGCGAATCTAGAATTGGCATTTTGCCAAGATAGCTGCCAAAGTTAGTTTCCAGTCCCCAAAAAGCAATCAAATAACGTCCGGGTATACCGTATTTTTGCGTTAAAGTTTTGAGAAATTGCTGATGCTTATTAAACAGCTTTTTACCTTCTTTTATTCGGTAGGGAGATACTCGTTTTTCTATATAACTGGAAAAAGTTTGGGTAAATTCAGGTTGTGAGCGATCATATTTTATGACTTGCGGGAGGTGTTTTAAACTGGGAATGACGTTAGCAATTATTGATGAAGATAAACCTGAATCTTGAGCTTTTGCTATTAACCCGCTGATACAGGAGTTTGGCAAATCTGTTGCTTCACTCAATATTTTTGCGCGAAAATCACTTTCACTATACAAGGTTTGAGAAATAATCAAGCTTATTACAAGGATAAAGAATTTAAACATAATTTTAAGAATTTTTTTAATTTGGGCTTATACTGGTAATGTTTGCAAATGCAGCAAGGCTTTTTTAATGATTACCGGCATAGAACGTATTGTAAACATTGTGTATTTACACGTGACATTGTAAACTAAAAATAAATCTATTCAACTTTCACTAAATTGTATTAGGAATGAAGTCAGTGAAAAAAATTATTTTTCTTTTATTATTGATAATAAGCAACTTTTCAAATGCCACAGCAAAGGATGATTTACTCTGTTCTTCATTAGCGAATACGACGGGAGATATTTTATCAATTCGATTATCAGGTGTATCAGAAGATATTGCCGTCAAACAATTGAGCAAATCAACTCAAGACACATTTTTACAAAATGTACTTAAGGTGTTAACGGAAGAAGTTTATAGCATTCCTTTATCAGAATTAAATATTGCTGCAACCAGCAGTGATCAAAAAAAACAATTGCTGGTGAATAAAATAAAACAACTATATGAGTTTAAATGTAATGAGAGCAATCAAACAATCCAGGAAATAGATACTGCCTCTGAAGCCATTACCAGTGTCGACATTACTCAGGAAGATGCTATCTCTGAACCGGTTAAAGTTTCTAAACAAGCTCCGACTTCTAAAACAACTATCGTTTCTGGAGCAACTAAAGCAACTGTCGTTCCTGTACCTGTTCGGGTTAAAACTCCCGAAAAAGTAGAAAAAACTGAAAATGTCGCAAAAGCGGAAAAAGTAACAAAAACTAAAGAATATTACATTCAGATAGGTACGTTTTCTCATGATTCATCTATTAAGAAAATTGCGCCAGTAATTGAGAAAAACAATTTTGATTATATCTTACATGTCGTTCATAAGAATGATGCAACTTTTACTAAAGTACTTATTGGTCCCTATGAAGAGCGACAGTTAGCAAAAAAACAGCTGCAAAGTGTACGGCAATTAATAGAACCAGGTGCGTTTTTATTTCATTTGCCTTAACAGGCTCTACTCTGTTAAAGATTAGTGGTATTCACTAATCTTTAACAATTTCCCATTTTGTCCACTGACAAGTTACGTGAAAAGAGCTGCAAATAAGCAAAATTTAGCTTTTAGAGATGACAATAATACTGATTTCTACCGCTATGCTTGGCTTTATAAAGATTTTCGTCTGCTTGTTTAACTAAACGACTAAGACACTCGGTATCCGAACCTTTGCACCATGCAAGCCCCAGACTGATGCTGACATAATCACTTACCTCTGATGATTGATGTGGAATTTTTAATGCTCTAACCTGCTCTAAGATACTCTCGGAAATTATTTTAGCACCTGCAAGATCAGTTGCCGGTAAAATAGCCGTAAACTCTTCTCCACCATAACGACCAATAAAGTCAGTTTCTCTTTTAAGACCTTGTTTAATTGCCTGGGCAACATCACTAAGACATTTATCACCATCCTGATGACCATAGCTATCATTGTATTTTTTAAAATAATCAATATCGATCATGGCCAAAGCCAGGCTGTTACCGGGAGTTCTGCTAATACGTTTAATACAGATCTGTAAAAATTCATCAATCACTCTGCGGTTAGGTATTTGAGTTAAATTATCCATTCGTGATAATTCAGCCAAAGTATCATTTTGTTTTTTTACAATACTAACTAAATAGTTAAAGTCATTTGCTAATTGATGAAACTCACGCAATCCTTTGGTACAAACCGGTTCATCACTCAGTTCCTCTGCTCTTTTATGAATTTCTTTTCTTAATTGCTTAAGCGGTCTGATTAATAATAAATGCAGAAAAATAAGCACAAACACGGCAATCAGGGTATTACTAACAACGGTGATAAAAATGGTTTTATTCTGAATTTCATCAATTTTTGCCACAAACTCTTGTTGGGGAATAAATATATCCACCTCGAATAAATTATGATTAGCTAATGAGTGAATAAGGTGATGAATAATATAATATTTATCTCTGTTTTCTATATTCTTAGTTTGGTATGTTATTGTATTTGTTATCAGGTTCTTTATCGATATTGAGTGTGCTATCTTTTTTTCAAGCATTGGTAAGTTAAGGTTAGTATTAACAATAATTTCGATATAGCCCTTAAGCCATATTCCACCAATTGGAATAATAACAGATCTTAAAGCATCATGTTGTGACTTCCAGCTGCCACTAAATATTCTTAAACGGTCTTTACCTTGTCGTTTTTTAGCAGCTTGTATTACTTCATGGTCCGTTTCCAATGCATAATCTTCAACCATCATCTGGCCTTTTGTCCTTCCTTCAAGCATAAAAGACCAGTCTTTTCGATAAAGCCTTAGTGCTTCTATAGATATTGAACTGGCATTGATATAGCCACTAATAAAAGGATCGGTTAATATTTTCTTTAAAGTATCTAAATCTTGCTGTTTAAAGGCTTTAATAAAATCATCTCTTTCAATAAAATGATTGCCAAACTCAACGGTATCCTCTTGTAATTGTTCATTGATTTGTTTTAATGAAATATTGACCAGTTCATGTATAAATTCTTCTTCCCGAGTTTGTAGTGAGCGTACGATAGTTTTACCGGAAAAATAGGATACCAGTAACATTACACCAATAATTAACAGCAAACTGCTAATTATTAAGGTTTGAATTGTTATTTTAGGAAAAAATTTATTATTCATTATCAATGGCTATTGGAAAATTGTTCTTTTTCCATTCTGACCATCCGCCTTTAAACCAGAAAACGTGTTTGTATCCCCATGAAACGGCTTTAGAAGCTGCATGACTGCTGCGCAGACATCTTGGTCCATTACAATAGAAAATAAGTTGCTGATTCAAATCAGGAATGATTGAGTATAAATTTTCCTGTGTCATTTCTACATCAAGAATATTTTTAGAACCTTCGATGTGTCCTTTTTTATATTCTGTATTCCTACGTGAATCAACAATGATGATTTCTGGGTTGGCGAGAATTAAATCTATTACTTCAGCGGCAGTAACAATTTTTGTACCTTCAACATTTTCTGGTGCTTTTGGTTTGACTGCATGACTTTGCGCGGCATAAAAAAATAAAGTCAGCATTAAAATAAAGTTTACTTTATGCATTACTTTCCCCCATATATTTTTTACGTTTCTAGTTATTTTTATTCTATTTATAGGTAATAGGATATAAGAAAAGAGTAGAATATGCTATACAAAAATGGGTATACGGCAAGAAATTTTCTTAAGTTGCTTAATTAAAACGGGCAGAACATATTTTCTGTTACAATTATCTATCTCTGGATTTGTGCAGTTGTGATGATAAATTGATGAAAAAGCGGCTTAATGAATTATTAACAAAAGCTATTGTTTCAGGAAAATGAAATAAATATTTCCCTGATATAAAGATATAAAGAAATGGAGGATTTTAATGAGCCGTGTTGCGGTAATCTATGTCTTTAATGAAATCCAATTCTTTATCATAAACTTCTGTTTCAATTTCCATCATGCCTAATATCGTATGGAATAAATTATCATGAGATAGTTTTTTATGAGCTTGTTCTTTTAACTTCACAAAATTGACTTGAAATTTTTCTCCAAACCAGAGGATCATTGGTACATGAATTTGCTCTTTAGGTGCAATCATATAGGGTAGTCCATGTAAATAAAGATTATTTTCACCTAAAGATTCACCATGGTCGCTGACATAAAATAGGGCAGTTTCAAACTGCGGATCATTATTTTTTAATAATTCAATGGTTTTTGATAAAAAGTAGTCAGTGTAAAGAATTGCGTTATCATAGGCATTGCTTATTTCTTCTTGAGTGCATTGTTCAAGTTGATTAGTTCGACAAAGAGGGGTAAATTTCTCAAATTCTTTCGGGTAACGTTTATAGTATGCAGGCCCATGATTTCCCATTTGATGTAAAACAATAAAAATATCCCCTGTCGGATGCTCATCAATATACTTTTGTAGATTGACAAGCATTCCTTCATCACGGCATTCCAAGTCACAAATTGGGTTGTTTTTTGGTGATTTATAATCATAATTTTCTATTCTGTCAGCGACACCTTTTGAGCTGGAATTATTATCAAGCCAAATGACATTGGTTCCAGCTCGCTTTAATACATCCAGTACATTCTCAGTTGAACTTGCTTTGCTTTTAGTAAAATCTGAACGGCCATAGATAGAAAACATGCATGGTAAAGAGTGCGCTGTTGAAGTCCCACATGACCAAACATTGTTAAAGCTAACTACCTTTTCTTTTTCCAATATTGGCGTTGTTTTTTTCAAATAACCATTAAGCGATAAGTGATCAGCTCTAACCGTCTCACCCACTACAAAAATAACTAATTCACGATGTTTATCATTGAGCGAGTTTTTAGCATCCAGGCCAATTTGTTTAAATTCACTACTACTAGATTTAAACTTACCATGAACATAATTAATACTTGAATAAATGTAGTAAGAAGGGTTTGAGTAGAAGCGAAGTGATTTATGTTCTCTAAAAAATGAAGCATAAAAATCACTGAGACTTAAAATCAGTGATAGTGCTATGACTAGAGCACCAGTAAAGAATAAAATATTAGCTATCACCGCTCTTTTTAAACTGTCCTGAATAATCTTTGCTTTATAAACTATGAAAGAGGGTAATACACCAAGAAATATCAAATAAAGAACTTGCTTAAAGGATAATAAGTCTAATGTTTCATTTAGATCGGTTTTTACAATGTTATCAATCATTGAATCATCAATAATGACATTGTAGGTATCCATAAAATAGGCTGCTAAAGATGAAATAAGTAATACAGTTATGAGTACCGGTTTTACCGTTTTCGGAAAGCAAAATAATGAAAATATGAGAACATTGATACAGCTAAAGGTAATAATCAGGGAAAATAAAAAAAAATTATTTCCTGAATTAACCGGGTAAAATTCTTGAACGTTATTAAAAAAAGCAATATTTCCCGTTAACACCAAAAATATAGAGCTTATCAAGATTAATTTATTGCTGCTTATTTTATATTCTAGCGCCATGATTTATCTCAGTATAATGATTGTCCTTAATTAAAACGGCAATATAATAAACAATTATTTCAATATTGTATGCACCCTAATAGTTAGGGGTAGGAGACCAAGGTAGACATTACTGAAATTTAGCCTGGTTGTTAATTAAATGGTTAATTAAATTGTAAATTAACACTCATGAAAACATGACAGTATTCCAATTTATAACTTGTCTCTCAAGCTTAAATATAATAACCTTATTTTTGCCTGTTAATTTAAAATTATTTATGTAATTTATACCAAATAGAAAAGACTTATATGAAAAAAATAATCGCTATTACCCAAATAATCACTGTTATCATTGCTATTTGCATTGCTCCTACTGTCTTTGCCGGAGGCTATCGAGTTTCACTTCAGGGACAGCAGGCGCAGGGTATGGCTCATGCGGGAACTGCTATGTCAGATAGTTCAGAGGTCGTTTATTTTAATCCTGCCGGCATGTCATTTCTTAATTCGGATATGCAAGTTACTGGCGGGTTGACGCTGATTGATGCGGTAACGAAGTTTCAAAATGAAAATACGAATACTTCAGAACAAACTGATAATCCGATAGGTACACCGGTTAGTTTATATGCAACCAAAAAATATGATGATAATCTTTCTTATGGTCTTGGTATTTACACCCCTTATGGTAATGCCGTTGAATGGGAACAAGATTGGGCAGGCTCCCATCTGGTCAATGACATCGAACTTAAAGCTATTTATATCCAACCGACTATTTCTTATAAAATAAATGATAAATATAGTATCGGTTTTGGGCCAACTTATGTATTAGGCAGTGTTGAATTTAATAGAAATTTGAGTACATCTTTGTCTGATGCCAATGGTAATCGATCTAATGTAACGCTTAACGCAGATAATATTGGAGCATGGGGATATAATGTTGGGTTTTTAGCAAAACCAATTGATAAACTTTCTATTGGTGTCGGTTATCGTTCAAAAGTCGTACTTAAAGCCAGAGGCGAAAATGCTGATTTTGAAAATCTTCCTGGTACTATGCAAAGCGCATATGCCGATACAACTTTCGATGCTAACCTGGTATTACCCGCAGAATTAAGTTTAGGTTTCGCTTATAAACTTACGCCAAAAACAACTCTTGCTTTTGATTTTAACCGAACTTTCTGGAATGCATATACTAATTTGGATGTGCAATTTGATAATGCTGCAGGTACCTCGTTAAACCCAAGAAACTATGAAGTTTCTAATATTTACCGAGTAGGACTACAACACGTAATAAATGAAAAATTTACTGTCAGGGGGGGGATGTATGTTGATAAATCTCCTATCCAGTCTGGTTATTTTACTCCAGAAACTGCACGTAATGATTCACTCGGTTTAACAGCAGGAGCCAGCTATCAAATGTCCAGGAATTTGGGCATTGATCTTTCATTTTTGTATTTAACGTTTGATGAATTTGAGGGTTCCTATGACTACTATGATCAATCAGGCAAGCTGGTCTCATTTGGTGGAAGTTACATAACTTCCGTTTATACCTTGGGTCTTGGTTTTAATTACACATTCTGAGAGAAAATAAAATGACCCCAAAGAAAAATACGATAATAAAAATAGCAGCTATCTTTATAGCCTGTGCAGTGCTTTTAGCTTGTAAATCTGATTTTGATAATCCAGTAGGTGATGACTCGTCGTATTCTAATGGGGATGCTGACTTTAGCAATTACGTGGCAATTGGAGATTCTTTAACTGCAGGTTATGCCGATGCAGCATTATATCAATCGGGACAGGAAAATTCTTTTCCGGCAATCATGGCTAAACAATTTGCAACGGTTGGTGGTAGTGAGTTTAAACAACCTTTGGTTAATGATAATTTAGGTGGTTTATTGTTTGCTGGAAGAGAAAATACAGATTATGCGAATCGATTAATTCTTAATGCTGAAACACAATCACCAGAGCCCATTGAAGGTACACCAACAACTGAAGTATTGAACCTACTAAGTGTTCCTGTTAATAATATGGGTGTGCCTGGTGCTAAATCATTTCACTTGGGTATTGATGGTTATGGAGATCCTGCAGGCTTAGCATCTGGAACAGCTAACCCTTATTTTGTTCGCTTCGCCTCATCAACAAGTTCTTCGATGATAAGTGACGCAATCTCTCAATCACCTTCATTCTTCACTTTATGGATAGGTAATAATGATGTGCTTTCATATGCAACTTCCGGCGGGGTCGGTTTAAATCAATCGGGCAATTTGGATCCATCGACTTATGGTTATTATGATATTACCGATCCAAATGTTTTTGCATCAGTCTATAGCGAATTAGTTTCAGCCATCACTAGTGCGCCTAATGTAAAAGGCGTCCTAATTGGTTTGCCAAATGTTAGTTCAATTCCTTTTTTTACCACAGTACCATTTAATGCTGTGCCTTTAAATCAAGAAACTGCTGATGCGTTAAATGCTGCTTATGCAACTTATAATGGTGGTTTACAACAAGTTCTGTCAGGAAATCCGGATGAACTTGCTTTAAGAACAATTTCATTTTCTGCCGGCCAGAATGCTGTGGTTATTACAGATGAAGATTTGAGCGACTTAAGTAGTTATGGATTACCTTCTATTAGGCAAGCAACGGAAAATGATTTCTTAGTTCTTACGACCAGCGGTAAAATTGGCACTTTAGCCGATGCTAATAATCCGAATTCAGTTTGGGGGTTAGGCACACCTCTGGAAGATAGTGATGTCTTAATTGCTTCTGAAATATCTGCTATTGCAACGGCTACAAGTGCCTTTAATAGTACAATTAAAGCAATTGCTGATGCCAATTCGAATCTGGCATTTGTTAATATTGACACCTATATGCAACAAATGGCATCAACTTCAGGAATCAGTTATGGTACCGGTGCTATTCATGCGACCTATGCCACCGGAGGTGGCTTCTCTTTGGATGGTGTTCATCTAACGGCCAGAGGCTATGCGGTTGTTGCAAATGCCACCATAGATGAAATTAATACAAGCTTTAATGCAAATATTCCTGGAGTTAATCCAGGCGACTATACCACTATTTTCATTAAATAATTTAACTAAAATTATTTAATGACTTGAATAACCCAGATACTTTAAAAGGATCCGGGTAAACAAATCATGCAAAAGGCTTACTTTAAACTTTCCAGCTTTTATTGGTTTTATTTTTCTGCCTTGGGTGCCTTTATTCCTTATTGGGGCTTATACCTAAAATCTCTGAATTTTAGTGCCAGCGAAATAGGCGAATTAATAGCCATTATTATGGCAACCAAAATTATTGCTCCTAATCTTTGGGGTTGGTTATCTGATCGAAGTGGTAAACGTTTATCACTTATTAGAATTGGGGCTTTAATGTCCTGCCTGTTTTTTAGTGGCATTTTTCTCAATAACCATTATTGGTGGATATTTTTAATTCTTCTTTCTTATAGCTTCTTTTGGAATGCTATTTTACCTTTATTTGAGGCTCTGACTTTAACTTATCTGGGTAATGATCATCATCAATATAGTTATATTAGAGTTTGGGGATCAATTGGATTTGTTGTTACTGTTTTTGTCTTAGGACTTTTTTTTAGTCGCTTTAGTATCGAATATTTACCCTGGTTTAATTTGTTATTATTATTTGGAATTTTTATTTCGACTGTTTTTGTCAGAGAGAAACCTATTGTTCATCATGAACACCATAGTCGATTAAGGGATTTAATTAAAAGTTCAGAAGTTATTGTTTTATTATTGGCTTGTTTATTAGTGCAAATGAGCCATGGTCCTTACTATGCGTTCTTTTCAATTTTTGCATCAGAGCATCAATATAGTAATACCACAATAGGTTTATTATGGAGTTTGGGCGTTATTGCCGAGGTTGTTATTTTTTTATTAATGCCAAGACTTATCCTACGGTTTGGTTTAAAAAAACTATTATTGTTTAGTTTGATATCGGGTTCATTGCGTTGGTTAGTGATTGCTTTTTTTATTGATTACCCTTGGATAATTACCATTAATCAGCTTTTTCATGCATCAACTTTTGGTATTTATCATATCGTTGTCATAAGTCTGATTCATCATTATTTTAAAGGTAAAAACCAGGGCATGGGACAAGCACTTTATAGCAGTGTTAGTTTTGGAATTGGCGGCGCACTGGGAAGTTTAATCTCAGGCTATCTATGGAATAGTATGGGGCCAGAACTGACCTATGTTTTTGCGTCTATTATATCTTTAATAGCATTTATGTTATCTTTGATGTTTATTAAATATTATCCCACATAATATAAAAAATATTTTACGACCAGGTTCTGAAAAATTAACACTCTCGAGTCATTTGTATTAAATTTATGTTATAGTTTCGACTTTGACCCCAAACTAAAACGACTAGAATAATCAACTAAGCATATGGCGTCTCAAATCGTTTCAGATAATATTCAATATAATTCACAAGATGTTATTTTGCTTGTTGATGATAACCCGGATAATTTACAAGTTCTCTACCAGACGCTTTCTTCATTAAAATTTAAAATTCTGATTGCAAAAAGTGGTCAAGATGCTATAGAAATTGCTCAGCAAACTCATCCTGCCCTAATACTACTAGATATTATGATGCCTGGTGTTAACGGTTTTGAAGTTATTAAACAGCTTAAAGCTAATCCAGTAACAGAAAACTCAGCGGTAATTTTTTTATCTGCACTGGATGACTTAAAACATAAGGTAGAAGGTTTTAAATTAGGTGCTGTCGATTATATTTCAAAACCGTTTCAGGGTCCTGAGGTACTAGCTAGAGTACGAACCCATATGAAAATTATAGGTTTGGAAAGGGAGTTGTCACAAAAAAACGAACAACTTGAAACCGACAACAGCAATATCATGCAAATGATGCGAGAAGGCTTAATTTGCTTAAATCAGCATGCACAAATTTGTTATGCTAATCCGGCGGCTATCGAATTACTCGGTTGGGAAGAACAACGGTTAATAAAATCAAATTTCCATGAAACGATACAGTTTCAGGATGCTAATAAACAGAGAATACCCGTACAGGAATCTCACATCATTAGAGCTTTAAGAGAAGGAGAAAGTTATTCCAGCGACAGGGAATTTTTTTGTCATGCATCCGGCAATATTTTTGCTGTCGAATATAGTATTTCGCCATTAACTGATTTATCTGCTCATGATCAATCTGCAAATACCAAAGGTGCTTTTATTGTTTTTAAAGATATCAGTCTGCGTAAACAAAATGAACAACAATTAAACAAAGCTTTAGAAACTGTTAGTCAATTAAAAGAAAAGCTGGAGGAAGAAAACCAGTATTTGCAATTAGAAATTAAGCAGGGGCAAAGCTTTTGTGGCATTGTTGGTGAAAGTACCGGTCTTAAAAATGTATTACAAGAAGTTGAACAAGTTGCTAAAACAGAAACAACCGTCCTTATTTATGGTGAATCTGGAACAGGTAAGGAAGCAATTGCTCGAGCTATCCACGAATTAAGTCTGAGAAAAGAACGTCCGTTAATTAAAGTCAATTGTGCAGCAATCCCAGAATCATTGGTTGAAAGTGAATTGTTTGGTCATGTAAAAGGCGCATTTACCGGTGCTGTAAGTGATAGAAAAGGACATTTTGAACTGGCAGATGGAGGTACAATTTTTCTCGATGAAATAGGTGAACTTTCTTTAGATGTGCAGACTAAATTACTGCGCGTATTACAGGAACAGGAAATTTTACCGGTTGGCAGCAGCGTGGTAAAAAAAGTAGATGTACGTTTTATTGCTGCTACACATCGTGATTTAAAAAGTATGATTGATGACAATTTATTTAGACTGGATTTATATTATCGTCTCAGTGTTTTTCCTATCCATGTGCCGCCTTTACGAGAAAGGAAAGGTGATATAGATTTATTAGCCATTAACTTCTTACAGCAATTATCAAAGAAATTAAATAAGCCTTTGGTTTCAATTTCTGAAGACAGCCTGACGTTACTGAATAAATATCACTGGCCAGGTAATATTAGAGAATTACAGAATATTTTAGAGCGTTCTGCAATTTTATCTCCGGGAGAAGTGATAGAGATTGATTGCAACATGTTCAATGATAGTGAACTTAGCGCTCAAAATAATACTGAAGCAGATGAGCAGCAGGAGATTGTTAGTTTGGCGGAAAATGAAAAAAAATATATTATTAAAATTCTTAACCGACTGGATTGGGTCATCGGTGGTAAACAAGGTGCAGCAGAATTATTAGATTTGCCTGTGAGTACCTTACGATCTAGAATGAAAAAATTAGGAATTCAAAAATGATTGTGTCTATGATTGCTGCCATGTCAGAAAGTAGAGTAATAGGGATCCATAATCAATTACCCTGGCACCTGCCTGAAGATTTGGCTTGGTTTAAAAAAAACACGATGAATAAACCGGTTATTATGGGTAGAAAAACCTGGGAATCTTTGCCAATAAAGCCTCTGCCAGGGCGAAAACATATGATTATTACCCGAGATTCAAATTATCAACCTTTTAAGGATGGTAAAATTAGCAGCGAGGTTAATATTGTTAGTTCAATAGAAGAAGCAATTTTACAGCAGGATGAAAGTGTAAAAGAAGTCATGATTATTGGAGGAGCAAGTATTTATGAACAAGCTTTACCTATTTGTAATAGACTTTATTTAACCAATATTCATTATACCTATGAAGGCGATGCTTATTTTCCCGATTATCAAAAGTATCAATGGCATCAAAGCTATATAGAGTCTAATGAAACGCAGGGCAAAGAAACATTTAAATACGACTTTTTAATTTTAGAAAAGCCTGAATTCAAGTAATAATATTTTGAGGAAAACAACTAAAAAAGCAACTAAAAAGTCCAAACTACTGGATTTTCAAGCCTTAAAATTATCTGAATTAAATGCTGTTCTTGATTTTCAATTGAAGGCCTTAACAGAAGAAGAAACAAAGGCTTGTGTTGATAAGATTTTACAGTTTTTAAATGAACCGGTAATTGAGTCGTATAAATTATCAGTGATTGCAAATAAGTTAATGGTGATTAGTGCTGATTATGACGACTATGTATCAGTTTCTATTTTTAAGGCATTACCGGATAATTTTACTTTAATTCAATTACAAAAACTGCAAGAGCAATTGTATCAATACATTAGTGATTTTGTGATTGGTAGTGACCTGGATCAGGCTTTTAGTCAGGTTTTAATTGAGGAAACACAAAAGAAATATTTAGATCTTAAACAGGAACAGGCCAGGCAAAAAGCTCTGGGAAATTGGGGCTGGCTTTTACCTCATGCCTTAATGCAATTAATTATTGAGCAAGTGAATGAAATTATTAAACAAGCGACACTGGATAATAAAAAGAAAAACAGAAAAGGTCGTATCAGAATTAAAAAAATGTAAAGAGGAGAAACTATGTTAAATAAATGCTTATTTCCAGCAGCAGGATACGGAACTCGATTTTTACCCGCAACTAAGTCAATGCCTAAGGAAATGCTTCCTTTAGTTGATAAACCGCTAATTCAGTATGGTGTTGAAGAGGCTATAGAAGCAGGCTTAACCGAAATTGCCATGGTAACTGGACGTGGTAAACGAGCCATTGAAGATCATTTTGATCACAACTATGAACTGGAACACCAAATAAAAGGTACTTCTAAAATGGACTTTTTAGAAGAAATTCATGGTGTGATGGATCAGGCAACTTTTTCCTATACTCGTCAATTACAAATGAAAGGTTTGGGACATGCTATTTTAACGGCAGAAACGTTAATTGGTGATGAGCCCTTTGCCGTTGTTTTGGCTGATGATTTATGTCTGAATGAAGGTGATGATGGCGTACTTAGCCAGATGAAAACACTATATGAACAATTTCGTTGTAGTATTGTTGCTATTGAAGAAGTTCCTAAAGAAGAAACGTATAAATATGGTGTGATTGATGGTAATCCACTTAGAGATGATTTATATCAGGTCAATAAAATGGTGGAAAAACCGGCACCAGAAGATGCGCCGAGTAATCTGGCGATTATTGGCAGATATATTTTAACTCCGGATATTTTTGATATTATTCGTAATACCGAGCCGGGTAAAGGCGGAGAAATTCAATTAACCGATGCATTAATGGCTCAGGCGAAAAAAGGCTGTGTGATGGCTTATAAGTTTAAAGGCAAACGTTTTGATTGTGGTAGTGTGCCCGGGTTTATTGAAGCGACTAATTATTGTTTTGATAAGTTTCATAAGCACAAGTATGAGTAAGTGAATAGTGAACAGTGATAAGTAAATAATTATAAATAAAAGTATGAATTATGTCGGATAAAAAAATTGGTTTTATTAGTTTGGGTTGTCCTAAGGCGCTTGTTGATTCAGAACAAATTATCACTCGTTTAAAAGCAGAAGAGTATGAAGTTAGTGATAATTATCAGGACTCAGATTTAGTTATCGTTAATACTTGTGGCTTTATAGATGCCGCGATTGAAGAATCATTAGAAGCGATAGGCGAAGCTTTAAATGAAAATGGTAGGGTGATTGTTACGGGATGCTTAGGTGGTAAAGATTCTTTTATTAAAGATAAATATCCTAATGTGCTTGCTGTTACCGGGCCTAACTCTTTAGATCAGGTGATGGAGAGTGTGCATGAGGAAATTCCACCGGAACATGATCCTTATTTACACTTGGTTCCTGCTGGAGGTATCAAATTAACACCACGTCATTATGCTTATTTAAAAATCTCAGAGGGTTGTAATCATGATTGCAGCTTTTGTATTATCCCTGATATGCGGGGTAGACTTGATAGTCGTTCTGTGTCTCAGGTATTAGCTGAAGCTGAAAGTCTTGTTTCTGCAGGCGTGAGAGAATTATTGGTTGTCTCACAGGATACTTCTGCCTATGGACTGGATAAGAAATATCCAACTGAGTTTTATCAGAATCAATCCGGCTCACGTGCTGTAAAAACATCATTTTATGATTTAGCCAAAGAGTTAGGACAATTAGATGCCTGGGTCAGAATGCACTATGTCTATCCCTATCCGCATGTTGATAAAGTTATTCCCTTAATGGCTGAAAATATTGTTTTACCTTATCTCGATATACCTTTACAACATGCCAATCATGATGTTTTAAAGTCAATGAAACGTCCGGCAAATCAGGAAAATATGTTAAAGCGTATCGCTTCCTGGCGAGATATTTGCCCCGATATTACCCTTAGAAGTACTTTTATTGTTGGTTTTCCTGGTGAAACTGAAGCACAATTTGCTGAGTTATTAGATTTTATTCAGGAAATACAATTTGATCGTGTGGGAGCCTTTGCTTATTCTGATGTTAAGGGAGCGCAATCAAACCTACTGTCTAATCATGTTGCTGAAGATGTTAAACAGGAAAGATTAGCGAAATTTATGGAAGTACAGGCGCAAATTAGTCGTAACAAATTAGCAAATCGAGTTGGTCAAACTATCCGAGTAATTGTTGATTCAGAAGATGATGAAGGTGTTATCGCCAGAAGTGCTGCGGATGCGCCGGAAATAGATGGGCTAGTTTTTGTAGACAATGTTGAGGGTACAACTCCTGGAGATTTCTTAACGGTTAAAATAGTAGATTCCAGTGAACATGACCTGTGGGGGGAGTGTGTCTGAGAAAAATTTGAATGAGCATGAATTGTATCAGAAGTGGTTTGATGCTCATCAATATCAGCAATTATTTCAAACCCTGGATGATATTTCCTTAAGTAAATGGAAAACTCAATTATCAACGCAACTACCAGAATTATTTGCACTTCGCCATGGGCAATATCAGAAATGGTTTGATCAATCACAACAATTGCCTAAGTTGCACGCTTCAAATTTCAATATTATCGATGGTGTACTATCGATTGAAAGCGATGAATTAAAAGAGGCAGAAAATAAACAAGAATTTCTTAATTTTATAAGGAATTTATCTCCCTGGCGAAAAGGGCCATATTGTTATAATGATATTTTTGTTGATACCGAATGGCGTTCTGATCTTAAGTGGGATAGGTTAGTCCCTCATATCCATAGCTTAAAAGACAAAAAAGTTCTGGATATTGGCTGTGGTAATGGCTATCACTGCTGGCGTATGCATGAGCATGGCGCAAACTTAGTGGTTGGAGTCGATCCATCCTGGTTATTTTTAGCTCAATTTCAAGCATTTAAACAATTTTTACCATCGAAACCGGTTTATTTATTACCGATGGGTATAGAACAATTACCGGAGAATTTTCAATCTTTTGATACCGTTTTTTCTATGGGTGTTTTTTATCATAGACGTTCACCGATTGATCATTTATTTCAATTAAAACAGATGCTTGTTCCTCATGGGCAATTGGTGCTGGAAACTTTAATTATTGATGGAGAATTAGGTGAATGTTTATTACCTAAAGATCGTTATGCAAAAATGAGGAATGTCTGGTTTTTACCCACGATTAAAACTTTAATTTCATGGATGGAAAGATGCGGTTTTATCAATATTAAAATGGTCAGTGTTTCGACAACAACAAGCCAGGAGCAAAGAAAAACAGATTGGATTGAAACGGAATCACTGGTAGATTTTTTAGATCCAGACGACCCATGTAAAACGATTGAGGGTTATCCTGCGCCAAAACGAGCTATTTTTGTTGTAGACAAGGCCTGATAAAGTTGTGATAAAGTTGTTGCACTTTAAAGGTAAACAGCATATAATACGCCTCTTTATTTTTGCACATTATTTTTAATATTGTTGTAATAATGTTGATACAGATTCATAGGTGGAGAGTAACATGTACGCGGTAATTAAAACCGGTGGTAAACAGTATAAAGTAACAGAAGGTGAAACACTTAAAATTGAGTCACTAAAAGCGGATGAAGGTAGCAGTGTTGAACTGGATAAGGTTTTAATGGTAATTGATGGTGATGATGTTAAAGTTGGCACACCTTTTCTTGATTCTGCTAAAGTAACTGCTTCGGTTGTTGCAAATGGTCGTCATAAGAAAGTAAAAATTGTTAAGTTTAAGCGTAGAAAGCATTATCGTAAGCAAATGGGTCATAGACAAAACTTTACAGAAATTAAAATTGATAAGATTTCAGCTTAATTAGCGCTAAACTAAATCAGCGCAAAACAATAAATATAAAGAAATAATTTTAAGAGGATTAACTCATGGCTCATAAGAAAGCAGGTGGTAGTACACGTAATGGACGCGATTCCGAATCCAAACGCTTAGGTGTTAAGAAGTTTGGTGGCGAATTGGTAACTGGCGGAAATATTATCGTACGTCAACGTGGCACTCAGTTTCACCCGGGCGTAAATGTAGGTATCGGTAAAGATCATACTATTTTCTCTAAGGTTGAAGGACGAGTTCTTTTTGAAGTTAAAGGTCCAAAAAATCGTAAATATATTAGTGTTGTAGCAGAGGCTTAAGCCGCTACAAAACAGATATTTTCCTGAAGTTTTATTTGCTTCAGGTATTCAAAAGCCACGTCATTTTTTGTCGTGGCTTTTTTGTTTATCCCAGAGTAATAAAATGAAATTCGTAGATGAAGCAATAATAAAAGTTGAATCAGGCAAGGGTGGCAATGGTATTGTCAGCTTTCGTCGTGAAAAATATATACCATTTGGTGGGCCTGATGGAGGGGATGGTGGTGATGGCGGTAGTGTTTACCTGGTTGCTCATCCCAGTATGAATACCTTAATCGACTTTAGACAACAATATTTTTATAAGGCTGAAAATGGTCAAAGTGGCCAAAGTAAAGAAAAAACAGGGAAGGCCGGCGAAGACCTATTCGTTCCGGTTCCAATAGGCACGGTTGTTTCAGAGGCAGAAACAGGTGAATACATTGGTGAAGTGATTAAGGAAGGCGATAAATTATTGGTTGCCAAAGGTGGTTTTCATGGACTTGGCAATACACGCTATAAAAGCAGTGTTAATCGAGCACCAAGACAATGCTCGAAAGGCTCGCCTGTTGAAGTTAGAAAATTACAGCTAGAGTTAAAAGTATTAGCGGATGTGGGTTTATTAGGCTTGCCCAATGCGGGTAAATCGACTTTTATCCGTTCAGTCTCTGCTGCTACACCTAAAGTTGCTGATTATCCATTTACAACCATGTTTCCTAATCTTGGTGTGGTCAGTCTTTCTCATAGCCGAAGTTTTGTTATTGCCGATATACCCGGTATTATTGAAGGGGCTGCAGAAGGGGCAGGACTTGGTATTCAATTTTTAAAACATGTCTCAAGAACGGGACTATTATTACATTTTATCGATGTTGCTCCATACGATGAAGGTGATCCGATTGAAAACTTCAGAGCAATTGAAAAAGAACTGGAAAAATATGATCAAGAATTAATTAAAAAAGAACGTTGGTTAGTGGTTAATAAATTAGATTTATTACCAGAAGAGGAAAGGCAATCAACTTTTGATCATATTGTTAAAGAATTAAACTGGCAGGAACCTGCGTATATGATATCAGGTCTTAATAAGCAAGGAACTGAGAAACTCGTTGCTGCTATAATGGATAATATAGAGAGAAACCAGGAGTCTGAAAAAGACGAAGAAGAGGAAGAAATGATCTATGATCCTGTTTTAGGAAAGCTGGTAAAGGTTTAAGTTCTATTAACATCTTAGCTATTAGTTAGTAGTTTTTATTAAGTCTGGCGCAATTGAAAACCTCGATTTATAATAGCCCAATGAAAACAGAAGAACAAATACCCCCAATAAATCATCTTATCAATTCCCGAAATAATATTCCCAATACTCGTCGCTGGGTTATTAAAATAGGCAGCGCATTATTAACAAATGATGGTGCGGGCCTTGACTTTAAAGCTATCTTAAACTGGGTTGAGCAACTGGCTGATTTGTCTTCACAGGGGATAGAAATTATTCTTGTATCATCGGGTGCCGTGGCCGAAGGAATGCAGCGTTTAAAATGGCACGAACGTCCAAAGCAGTTATTTGAATTACAAGCCGCAGCAGCAGTAGGGCAAATGGGCTTAATTCAAACCTGGGAAAGTGCATTTAAAAAATTTGATAAGCATACCGCTCAAATATTACTAACTCATGATGATTTATCTAATCGCAAACGTTATCTTAATGCGCGCTCTACTATTTGTCAGTTGTTAAAGTTAGGCATTATTCCAATCGTTAATGAAAATGATACGGTAGTAACCGATGAAATTCGATTTGGTGATAATGATACCCTGGCGGCCTTGGTTGCAAATTTGATTGAAGCCGATTTACTGGTTATTTTAACGGATCAAAATGGCTTATATAATGCTGATCCCCGTAAAAACTCGGAAGCAAAATTAATTTCAGAAGCCACTGTCAGTGACAAACAACTTGATCAAATGGCTGGTGATTCTAAAGGTGTCCTGGGGCGCGGAGGTATGGCAACCAAGTTAAGAGCTGCTCGCTTAGCCGCTCGTTCAGGAACGGCAACTATCATTGCTTCAGGTCGTGAAACAAAAGTATTATGCAGTATACACAAAGGAAAAGATGTTGGGACTTTGATGCTTCCAGGAACTGATCCTTTGGCGGCAAGAAAACAATGGCTGGCAGGACATTTACAAATGCGAGGCACCTTACAACTTGATGATGGTGCTGTTAATGTATTAAAAAATCAGGGGGCCAGTCTATTGCCTATTGGTGTTACTAAAGTAATAGGCAGGTTTGAGAGAGGGGATATGGTGGTTTGTGTCGATAAGAATCAAAAGGAAATTGCGCGCGGTCTTATCAATTACTCTGTAGATGAAGCAACAAAAATTATTCGTCAACCCAGTGGTGAAATAATCAATATTTTAGGTTTTTGTCATGCACCTGAATTAATTCATCGTGATAATCTGGTTATTCAGTAGCATCGCAGCCCGCGCGCGGGCAAACAATTTAAAGTAACTATATTACAACCTACATCCCCCTTTTCTTGGTGCCCCTTGAGGGTATCAAAGGAGGAAGCATATCGAGCAATATATCTAATTATAAATAGGTTACTTAGAAGTGCCTACAGCGTAAAACAAATTTAAGCTCAATTATATTCTAGCTAATTGACTCTCTATCATTAAGGGTATAAAAACAACAACGACTACTGCATCTAATAGTGAGCCTGTTCACAATTTTACATAAATAATAAAGACTGCATTTAATTCGTGAATTTCTTCACAATAATAAATGGTCATGAAGAGTAGAGTTATTAATAAGATAACTTACTAATGGCACTACCATGATTGACTATTCACAAATACATAAGTCAAACTTTATTCAAGGCTTTAACCTACTAGAGCTAATGGTTACGCTTTCCATTAGTATAACTCTAATGATGATAGCAGTGCCAAGCTATCAATCAACCGTTCAAAATAATCAATTATCGGGTACTGCAAATGATCTGTATTCAGCTTTGAGTTTTAGTCGAAATCTGGCAATTAACCAAAGTAGCTACTTTACTATCTGCGCCAGTGTCAATTTACAAACCTGTAGTAACTCAACTAATTGGGCTACAGGATGGATAATCTTTAAAGATAGAGATGGCGATACCGTTTTTGAGCATAATGGTAATAGCACTTTATGTGAAACTACAGACGATTGCCTAATAAGAGTTTGGGACATTCAAGAACTAAGCACTCACTTTACCGGCAATACATCAGCAATAACCTTTGACTTAAATGGTTTACCACTGACAACCGCAAATTTTAGTCTATATTCATCAAATTGTAGTGGTCAGGAAAAAAGAACGATTAGTGTTAATAGTACGGGGAGGGCAAATGTTACTTTCAGTAATTGTTAGCAAAAGATCTAAAGCAAAAGGATTTAGTTTAATTGAAGTGCTAGTGACTTTGATTATTATGTCTTTTGGACTGCTTGGTGTTGCAACAATGCAAATTACTAATTTAAAACATAATCAAAGTGCTTATTATCGAACTCAGGCTATCAATTTGGCTTACCAGTTATCTGATCAAATGCGCTCAAATATTAATGGTGTATTAAATGGTGCTTATAATAATGGTGATGTTATTGCCAATGCAGATTGTCAAAATTCAATAGGCTGTAATAGTTTGCAAATGGCTGCAAATGATTTGTATCAATGGCTAAATATTAACTCACAAGATTCTGTTTCTTCTTTATTACCTCAGGGGACCGGAACAGTTTGTATTGATAGTACGCCTAATGATGGTTGTATTGCTAATAGTCAGTGTGATGGTATTGGGAGTATTTATGCGATTAAAACATTTTGGGTCGATCGAAAAGATAAAACGACTGTAGCAGTCGATGATTGCAGTAATTATCAATCCAGCAATGAACTACGATTTAGTATGGTGTTTATGCCATGAAAAAATCTACCTGTAACATCACTAAGCAAAATGGTTTTACATTAGTCGAAATAATGGTTGCTTTGACGATTAGTATGACGGTGCTAGCAGGGGTAATGGAATTATATATTAGCAATAAAAAATCTTATCAATTGCATGAATCGGTTGCCAGAATTCAAGAGCAAGGGCGTTTTGCCATGGTGTTTCTAAAAAAAGAGTTACGTCTTGCCGGATACATGGGGTGTATGAGCAATAAAGTTAAATTTACGAATAATGTTGATCCCAGTAAATATCCTTCAGAAGTTATTGCAGCAGCAGATCTGGTCGTAAAAAGTTCAAATAATGGTTTAGCAGGTAGTTCAATCCAGGCATTTAATAATGTCACAACTTTACCAACAACATTGCTTAATTTAGGCCTAAGCATTGGCAGTGGCGAAGGAGAAATGATAACTAACACCGATGTCATACTTGTTAGAAGATCAGCTTATTGCCCTGGTGGACAAGTTGTCGCTCCTTTAATGGGTAGTCAAAGTGCCAATATTAAAATTGCCGATGCAAGTTGTCCTGCAGGTTGTTGTATTAATAAAAATGACTTGGTTGTGATTTCTAATTGCCAAAACGCTGATTTATTTGCTGTTGGCAATAATGCCAGTGCAAGCGGTGGTTCCCATGATACTCTAACGCATTCTAACGCCTTAAATACTAGTAATACTTTGAGTATTAAATATGGTTTAGATGCCCGAGTATATAAATTTCAAGCAAGTATCTGGTATATAGGAAATGGAGCATCAGGAACACCTGCCTTGTTTAAAAAAGCATTGTCAGGAAATACCTTGACGACTCAGGAAATGGTTCCCGATATTGAAAACATGCAATTATTATTCGGCCAGGATAAAACGGCTAGTGGCGATGCTAATCATTATGTACCTGCCGATCAATTAGTTAATTCTGCCAATGTAGTAGCTATTAAAGCGTCCTTCCTTGTCAGCAGTAATAAAGATGCAATAACCACAAAGCCTCGTTCGGTTTATTATAATGGCACTATTATTAATTCTGGTGAAGGATCAGATAGGCGGCTTAGACGAGTTTTTAATGCAACTATTGCTTTGCGTAATCGATTGAAATAGACAGAGGTGACTTATGTCAGTAATAATTTACCCTCAAAATAGTAGCCTGCTTTTATACAAAAAACAGCAGAGAGTACAGAAAAGGCAGCAGGGAGCAATTCTTGTGACCAGTCTTATTTTTTTAGTTGTGTTGACAGTATTAGGGCTAAGTGGGGCCAGAACAAGTTTATTAGAAGAGAAAATGTCGGCCAATTTTAAGGACAAAAACTTAGCTTTTCAAGCGGCAGAAACTGCCTTACGAGCGGGAGAAAACTGGATGGCAGCACAAAGCCTGGTGCCTGAACAAGATAATAGCCGTGTATACCAACTTAATGCTAATGATACTACTGATAAAAACTGGTGGTGGCCAAATGATAGCGATATCGATGTTGATAATAACGGTATTCCAATTAATATTGGACTAGTTAATAAGTCTCCACGTTATATAATTGAGAAGCAGTTATTTATTCCTGATAGTTTAAACGTTGGTCATAGCAATCCTTCAGGTCAGTATATTCATAGAGTTACCGCATTTTCAGTCGGTGGTACAAACAATACTAGTAGCCTATTACAATCAACTTATCTCAAGAGGTATAACGAATGAATGTTAGACTCAGTGGGTACTTAAAACATCTTCCAGGATTAAATAAGAACTCAAGTTTTGATGGTATTTTATCCAAAATGACGGTTTCGATTATATTAATTATCCTCCTGTTTTTTACCCGAATTAGTTTGGCAACAAATTACAATTTTAGTAATACGCCATTATTTTTAGCATCAAATACACAACCCAATATATTTTTTGAGTTAGATGATTCTGGCTCAATGGATTGGGAAATACTGACCAGGCCACACTGGCATTATTGTGCTTATGATCCGGATGCCGGCTCTTATAACAATGCCAGTGATAGCTGTGGCTGGCTCGTTGAAAATGGGCTGATTAGAATTTATACCGGCTCAAGTTTTCAAAATTTTGAATATATCTTTGATAATACGGATGATGCTTATTCTAATAGTTGTAATAATAGTAGACAGACTGCTGAAATGTGCAATGATAGTGATATTAACCAGGAATGGCGTTTAAAATCATCAGCATTGAATGTCACTTATTATAATCCGTCTATTACCTATAAACCCTGGATTGGCACTGGCATGTCTGATGCAAGTTTTAGTCAGGCCCGCAGCGATCCTGAGCCAACGTCATCGGGGTATAGTGATATACGTAACTTAGATGGATTTGTTTATCATATATGGGAAGATTCACATGGCTGGAATAGTAACAACTCTCAACCTTTAAGGGGAAGCAATAATAATCGTACCAGTGGTGCAAATGGCCTTGTAGATTTGTGGGATAACCATGTGCGTTATACTATTAATAGCACGTCTATTCAGGTTGATAATATTAGCTATAACCCAACAAGCACGTCAATGGGAGAAACTATTTCTTCATCGATATTGACGGGTTCTATGACCGACATTTATGGCAGAACGATTTCAGAGATAAAAACGAATATTGCCAATTGGTATCAGTACCATCGTAAACGTTCTTATGTGGCTAAGGGAGCAGTTGCTTCGGTTATTAATAATTCGCCTTCTTTTCGATATGGTTTAAGTGTCATTAATCAGGAAAATAATTTATTTAAAGAAGTCCCGGATAGTGCTTTAACACCTCCTTATTCGTCACATAATACCGAAATTATATCGGATTTATTTAAATTTGACTGGCCTGCTTCTTCAACACCTTTACGAAGAGGTTTAGAACTTGTTGGACGATACTTTGATCATGACTTAAGCATCAATCCTGATACAGGGGCTGCAATGGATGATCCGATTTTAGATTCTTGCCAGCAAAATTTTACCGTGTTATTCACGGATGGTTATTGGAATGGCGGTGATCCAAATTCTGCTATTGCAGATGCAGATGGTGATGGCATTAATCTAACTATTGCAGATGTTGCTAAGTATTATTATGACTTAGATTTAAGCCCCTTGATAAATGAAGTGGTGCCAAATATTTATGATTCAGCTGAACACCAGCACATGGTAACTTTTACCGTTGCTTTTGGTGTCAGTGGTTTGTTAACGGATAGTAGCAGCAATGGTTGGCCAAATAATGCAGATGGTTCAGATAAAACAGAATCTGATGATTGGGGTAGTCCGTTTTGTAGTGATTGCCCTGAAAAGATTGACGATCTCTGGCATAGCGCTTTTAATAGTAAAGGCACTTTTGTCAGTGCTAGTACACCTGAAGATGTAGTAAAAAGTTTAAATGATGCTATTAATAATGTCGCCGATAGAACTTCTTCAGCAGCCTCTGTTGCTCTAAATTCTGGCACTTTAATTTCAGATACTTTTCTTTTTCAGGCTCGTTTTGATAGTGCTACCTGGGAAGGTGAAGTATTAGCATATCCAATTCAATCAGATGGTTCTGTTGCTAATGTGAGTTGGAATGCAGGCGAACAACTGGCCTTAAAGAGTCATGCAAATCGGGAAATAATTTCCTATAATGGTAATCAGGGGATTGCTTTTCGTTGGCCTGGTAATTATTTGTCGCCTTCTATCTCAGAATTTTCATCAACACAAATTTCAGAATTATTAAATGATAAACCCTCAATAATAAGCAGTAGTAATGAAACTCAGGTTTATGGTCAAAAAATAATTAATTACTTCCGCGGCGATAATACTTATCAAGGGACGACAGAGATCCCACGAACTAATCGAATGGGAAAATTAGGAGATATTATTCATTCAGCCCCATCATTTGTTGCTTCACCGGGGTTTAGATATGTCGGAAACTGGGGGGATTTAAGTCAGTTAAGCGGCTCTGCAACTGATACTACTGAGCCTGAAGATAATGCTTCATATAATGACTATAAATTAGCATATGCAAATCGCTCTGCTATGATCTATGTTGGCGCTAATGATGGCATGATGCATGGCTTTTTTGCTGAAGAATCAGTAAGAAACGGACATCAACCGGGTGAAGAATTAATAGCTTATGTACCTGCACAAGTTTTTGAAAGCTTACCCAACATATTGCAGGAACCTTATGTACATCAATATACGGTTGATGGTTCAATTACTGTTGGAGATGTTTTTTATGATGCATCATGGCATACCGTTTTGCTAGGTGCTCTACGTTCTGGGGGACAAGCTGTTTATGCCTTGGATGTTACTGATCCCGATAATTTTTCTGAGTTAAATGCTGCTGATATTGTGCTATGGGAGTTTACTGATACTGATGATAGTGACATGGGCTACAGTTTTTCTCAGCCCGCAATTGCTAGAATGCATAATGGAGAATGGGCTGCTATTTTTGGTAATGGTTATAATAATACACAAAGCGACAATCATATCAGTAGTGGCAGCACTGAAGGCCAGGCAGTTTTATATATTGTTAATATTAAAACCGGCGATTTAATAAAAAAAATTGAAACCAAAGTGGGACTAAATTCTGCTCAAAGTACAGGGCATCCAAATGGTTTATCAACACCCGCACCGATTGATATTGATGGTGATCACATTGTTGATTTAATTTATGCGGGTGATTTATATGGCAACTTATGGAAATTTGATGTTCGTGAGAGCAATGTAAATCAGTGGGATATCGCTTATTCTTCAGGTTCATCATACTTACCGATATTTTCAGCAATATCATCGACAAATGATAGGCAAGCTATTACTTCCCGGCCTGAAATTTCTTATCATCCAAGTGGAAATGGTTTTTTAGTATATTTTGGCACGGGTAAGTATTTTGAAAATAGTGACAATTCATCTTCAGGGCAACATACAGAAAGTTTTTATAGTATTTGGGATAAGGATCAAAACAGCCTTATTAATTTTAGCCGTAATGATTTATTAAAACAGGAAATTTTACAAGAAGTGCTTGGAAACTATGATACCGATGGCGATGATAATGCTGATACTTCCTATAATTTACGTCAAACAACCAGGCATAAGATAGTCTGGCACAATTATTCGGGTACACCCAGTTCAGATCCTTTACTTGATAGTGAAGCTAATATAATTGAAACACACTTGGGATGGTATCTGGATTTAGTTAATACCGAAAATGGTACCAACACCAATAATTATGGTGAGAAGCTAGTATCCAATCCAATCTTAAGAAATGGTCATATCATATTTTCAACATTGTTACCTTCTGTCAGTAGCTGTTCTTTTGGCGGTGATAGTTGGTTAATGGAACTAGATGCTTATACTGGTTCTGCATTAGCCTATTCACCTTTTGATTTAGATGCAGATAATGATTTTGACTCATTTGATTATGCCAATATTGGAGACCCGGATGGTGATGGTGAAGATGAATTTGTCCCGCCTTCGGGTAAAAAGTCTAAAAATGGAATAAATTCTACACCGGGTGTTATTTCAGCAGGAAGTATAGAATATAAATACACTAGTGGCAGTAGTGGGCAGATAGAAAAAACCACAGAAAACCCTGGTGTATCAAATTTTGGCAGACAATCCTGGTTAGAAATCAAATAGGCTTTAGGAGATTAAGCGATGAAACTTAAAGGACCATTAATACTAGTAATCATACTATTGTTAACACAATTTAATAATACTTATGCCGTGAGTCCATTAACAGGAACAATTAATGCAATTAATCCCGAACAACGCAGCATCGTTATTGATAATCACCTTTATTCTTTTAACCCTGCAAGTATAGAAGTGCGTCTGGCGGAAGATAAAACGCGAAATATAGATATGGAAAATCTAAGCGCTAATATGCAGATACAGTTTAAAGTAAATAACCGGCAAGTCGAGTCTATTATAATTTTGTTTGTGAATCGGCAATTATTTAATATTAGAACTAATAACTTCAATTTAAATCATTAGCTTAATCATCTAAACTTAATCATCTAAAATAGGTGCTAACCATTTTTCCATTTCTTCAACATCATATCCTTTACGTTCACTATAATTAGTCAGTTGATCCTGTTCGATTTTGCCGGTACCAAAATAAGCCGATTTAGGATGAGAAAAATAAATGCCTGATACGGAAGAAGCGGGGTACATAGCATAGCTTTCTGTTAAGCTAATACCTGTATGCATTTGAACGTCTAATAAGTCCCATAAAATAGCTTTTTCAGTGTGGTCAGGTGAAGCAGGGTAACCAGGTGCAGGTCTAATTCCCTGGTATTGCTCACGAATAAGTTGTTCATTTTCCAGATTTTCTTCATTGGCATAGCCCCAAAATTCTTTACGGACCCTTTTGTGCATCAGTTCTGCAAATGCTTCAGCCAGTCTGTCTGCGAGGGCTTTAAGCATAATACTATTATAGTCATCATGCGCAGCTTCAAATTCAGCAATTTTGTCTTCTATACCAATACCGGCAGTAACGGCAAATGCGCCAATATAATCATTTTTAGTACCTTCTGGTGCAATATAATCAGCCAGGCATAAATTATACTTATCACTTGGCTTACGCATTTGCTGGCGAATAAAGTGTAGAGTTGTCAGTTTTTCTAAATGAGTATCATCCTGATAAAGTGTGACATCATCGTTCACACTATTAGCAGGGAATAATCCAATAATTGCCTTTGCAGAAAGCCATTTTTCACTGATGATTTTATCCAGCATTGCTTTAGCATCAGCAAAGAGTTCTTTTGCCTGTTGTCCGACTTCTTCTTTATCAAAAATGGCAGGATATCGTCCCTTAAGTTCCCAGGTTTGAAAGAAAGGCGTCCAGTCGATATATTGTGCAATGTCATTGAGTTCATAATCCTGAAAGACTTCTACACCCAATTTTTTAGGTACTGGAGGAGTATAATTAAGCCAGTCAATTGGCGTTTTATTAGCCTGGGCTTGAACTAATGTTAGCTTATTATTACTAGCGGTTTTATTTTGACGTTTAATTCTAATTTGTTCATATTGTGCCCGAGTTTGGGCAACGAATTCATCTTTTAAGGAAGCAGATAATAATTTATGTGCAACGCCAACTGCTCTGGATGCATCAAGTACATGAATAACCGGATGTTCATAGTTCGGTTCGATTTTAACAGCCGTATGCATACTGGATGTTGTTGCACCACCAATCATTAAAGGTTGATTCATCCCTAAGCGCTGCATTTCTTTTGCGACAGTTACCATTTCATCAAGAGAAGGGGTAATCAAACCGGACAAGCCGATAATATCACAATTTTCTTCTTTGGCTTTTTGTAAAATCGTTTCCGTTGGTACCATAACACCTAAGTCTACGACTTCAAAATTATTACACTGTAAAACAACGCCAACAATATTTTTACCGATATCATGAACGTCACCTTTTACGGTAGCCATTATGACCTTACCGTTTGATGAATTTGATGTGCTGGTTTTGGTCGCTTCAATATAAGGTAAGAGGTAGGCTACCGCTTTTTTCATGACTCTGGCCGACTTGACCACTTGTGGTAAAAACATTTTGCCCGAACCAAATAAATCACCCACTTTATTCATGCCATCCATTAATGGGCCTTCAATCACTTCTACTGGTTCAGGGTATTGCAAGCGAGCCTCTTCGGTATCGGCATCAATAAACTCAGTAATGCCTTTAACTAAGGCATAGGATAACCTTTCCTGTACAGAATTTTCGCGCCAGCTTAAATCAATAGTTGATTTTTGTCCGCCGATGGCATCACCGCGATAATTATCAGCAATTTCCAATAAGCGATCGGTAGCATCGTCACGTCTGTTTAAAACAACATCTTCAACTCGTTCTTTAAGAGGTTCAGGAATATCATCATAGATTGCTAACTGGCCGGCATTAACAATTCCCATATCCATACCGGCATTAATGGCATGATATAAGAACACTGCATGGATAGCTTCTCGAACAGGGTTATTACCGCGAAACGAAAAAGACACATTAGATACACCACCGGAAACAAGCGCGTGAGGTAATGTTTCTTTAATAGTGCGAGTGGCTTCAATAAAATCTAAACCATAATTGTTATGCTCTTCAAGACCTGTTGCGACAGCAAAAATATTGGGATCAAAAATAATATCTTCAGCAGGGAAACCTAATTTTTCAGTTAATAAACGATAAGAGCGAGTACATATTTCAACCTTGCGATCTATAGAATCAGCCTGACCTTGTTCATCAAAGGCCATAACAATGGCTGCTGCACCATAACGTCTAACCAGTTTGGCCTGTTTAAGAAAATTTTCTTCACCTTCTTTAAGCGAGATAGAATTAACAATACCCTTACCCTGAATGCATTTTAAACCCGCTTCAATGACTTCCCATTTTGATGAGTCAACCATGACTGGAACTCTGGAAATATCCGGTTCAGCAGCAATTAGATTTAAAAAATACTGCATGGATTCAACACCATCCAGCATACCTTCATCCATGTTAATATCAATAACTTGAGCGCCATTTTCAATTTGTTCCTGAGCCACAGATAAGGCTTCTTCAAAAAGACCTTCTTTTATCAGGCGTAAAAACTTTGCGGAGCCAGTGACATTAGCACGTTCGCCGACATTAACAAATAAAGATTCAGGTGTGATACTGAATGCTTCCAATCCTGATAAGCGACAGGCTGGATTGATATTCGGTATTTGCCTTGGCTGATGAGGTTTGACCGCTTCAACGATGGCTTTAATATGGGCCGGAGATGAACCGCAGCAGCCACCGATAATATTAATATAGCCAGATTCAGCCCATTGTTTAATTTCAGCTGCCATTTGATTTGGCTGCATATCAAATTCACCAAATTCATTGGGTAGTCCAGCATTCGGATGCGCAGATACGTAACAGTTAGAAATTTGACTTAATTGAGAAACATAAGTTCTTAATTTTTCAGGGCCCAAAGCACAGTTTAAACCAATGCTAACCGGTTCTGCATGTATTAGTGAATTGTAAAAGGCCTCTGTGACCTGGCCGGTCATTGTGCGGCCGGATTCATCGGTGATGGTACCGGAAATCATAATCGGGTATTCAACACCGGTATCATCAAAATATTGTTTTACGGCAAATATAGCAGCTTTAGCATTCAAAGTATCAAAAATAGTTTCAATCAGAATAATATCTACGCCACCTTTGATTAAGGCATCGGTTGACTCAGTATACGCAGCAACTAACTCATCAAATGTAATATTTCTCTTGCCCGGGTCATTGGCATCCGGAGATATACTGGCAGAACGCCCTGTGGGGCCAAGAACACCGGCAACAAAACGAGGCAGGCCATCTTCTTCCTGGGCCTTATCTGCAGCAGCTTTCGCTAATTGAGCTGAAGCCGTATTTAGTTCTGTAACCAGTTCCTGCATTTGATAATCATGCATGGAAATAGAAGTACCATTAAACGTATTGGTTTCAATTATATGAGCACCAACTTCCAAATATTGCTGGTGAATGCTTTGAATAATTTGTGGTTGTGTCAGTGAAAGTAAATCATTATTACCTTTTAAATCAACGGGCCAGTCTTTAAATCGTTTACCTCGATAATCTTCTTCTGTTAATTGATGACGTTGGATCATCGTTCCCATAGCACCATCTAAAAATAGAATTTGCTTAGATAATAGGTCGGTAAATTCGAGAAAACGGGCTGATTTTTTCATAATAATTTAAAAAGTTAGGTTTGTACTTAATGTACCTTTTTATAAATCCGTGCTGTTCTAGTTCCCTCTCCCTGCTAGGAGGAGGGGACTTATACGAATATTCCAAGGTGTTTCATGTTTTAGATAAAAAAAGAATAACTAATTACTTATTAGGTAATTCAATTGTTGCATCATTAGGCCTTTGACGATAAAGAATAGCAATTTTGCCAATTAATTGAATAAAATTGGATTCAGTAGCATCTATTAAAGTGTCAATCATTGCCATGCGAGCCACTTTATCATCAGCATTGACTTTTACTTTTACCAATTCGTGGGTATCCAGTACGATATTCGTTTCGTTAATCACACCATCAGTTAATCCATTACTGCCAATAATGACCACAGGTTTATAATCATGGGCCTTACTTTTAAGGAATTTTATTTGTTTATTTGTTAAATTCATCTTCTGTCTTATAATAATCGGTTTCAATCAAGCATTATACCTTACCTTAGTATAAATAACATAATTCAGGAAGAATATGTCCAGGAGTAAATCCAGCTCAAATTGGTTAAACGAACATTTTAATGACCATTATGTTCAAGAGGCACAAAAACTTGGATATCGCTCTCGAGCAGCATTTAAGTTGGAAGAAATTCAGTTAAAAGATAAAATCATCAAGCCCAATAGCTTTGTTGTTGACTTAGGGGCTGCACCTGGAGGCTGGTCTCAGATAGTCAGGCAATATATAGGTAAGAATGGCCGGATTGTTGCCCTGGATATTCTCGAAATGGATTCATTAGCACAAGTTGATTTTATTCAAGGTGACTTTCGAGAAGAGACTGTGTATCAACAATTGATGAAAAAAACAGAAAATCAACCTGTAGATCTTGTTTTATCAGATATGGCACCCAATATGTCAGGAGTAAAGGTGTCGGATCAGGCA
>JADGAU010000240.1 GCA_015231865.1 Gammaproteobacteria bacterium
ATAATCAGGTGGATAGAAGTGAATTATTATCTACTATGCTTGAAAAAGTGAATTGCCATATTGTTGGTAATATCAGGCCTGATATTAATTTATTGTCCAGGGTTTTAGCTTTACAACCGGATATTATCATTATCGATATTGAACTCCCGGATCGAGATATTCTTGAAAATTTGAGAAATATTCAGGTGAATGCACCTAAACCGATGATTATGTTTAGTCAGGATGAAGACAGCAATAGTATTCGCCAAGCGATTGAAGCAGGCATTAGTGCTTACGTTGTTGATGATGTCAGTGATAAGAAACTGGGACCTGTATTGGATGCGGCTATTGCCAGTTTTAAACAATATCAGAATCTACGTGATGAGCTGGATGCAACTAAGGTTGAGCTTAAACAACGAAAAACCATTGATAAAGCCAAAGGCATATTGATGAAACAGCGTAATATATCTGAAGAAGAAGCCTACCAACTATTGCGAAAGTCAGCTATGAATCAAAATATGAAAATTGCTGATGTTGCAAATAATTTAATTTCAGCTGCTGAATTATTGGGTGCTTAAAACCTAAAACATCCATTACTATTCTGTTCTAATTTTGTGCACAGCCTGATTTTTTTGCACAAAAATCAATCAATTTCTAACATAATATTTAGATGAATACCAGTGTTAACATTCTAACCAATTGAATTTGGTCAATTAATAGAAGCTGGCATTGTACATGCTATGTATAAATTAACTTAGGTCCAATGGCGGACTTGTTTAATGTAAATAACTTGACTGATTTCAGGTAACTAGTGATTAAGTAACTAGTGATCAAGTAATTAAAGATCAGGTTACTAGTAAATTAGCAAACAAAGTAGAACTGACCACGGTGAGTCAGTCAATGGACAACGGCGTCCGTTAGCAGATGAATATCATTATTTATCAGCTAACGGGCGTTTTTTTTTGAGAATTAATTATTTTTTAAAGGATACTTATGAAAACACTATTTAATAAAGAGAAGTTTAATAGTAAACGCAGGACCTTATTGAAAGTTGTCGCTGCTGGTGTCGCTGGATTGTCATTAATGACAACATCAGTACTTGCTGCTGTCGGTGAACCGGAAAAAGAGGATTTGAAATTTGGTTTTATCAAGTTAACCGATATGGCACCTTTGGCTATTGCTTATGAAAAAGGTTACTTTGAGGATGAAGGTTTATATGTCACGCTGGAAGCTCAGGCTAACTGGAAAGTGTTACTAGATGGCGTTATTGATGGTCAGCTGGATGGGGCGCATATGCTGGCAGGTCAGCCTTTAGCTGCAACAATTGGCTTTGGTACCAAAGCTCATATTGTGACTCCATTTTCAATGGATTTGAACGGTAATGGAATTACGGTTTCTAATGAAGTCTGGAAAGAAATGAAACCGCATATTCCAAAACAAAAAGATGGTAGACCTCAACACCCAATTAAAGCGGACTATTTAAAGCCTGTTGTTGAAAAATATAAGCAAGAAGGTAAGCCATTTAAAATGGGTATGGTTTTCCCGGTATCAACACATAACTATGAGCTTCGTTACTGGTTAGCAGCAGGTGGTATCAAGCCGGGATATTATGCACCGCATAAAGGCGATATTGCAGGTACTATTGATGCGGATGCACTATTATCTGTAACACCTCCACCACAAATGCCGGCAACTCTGGAAGCGGGTACTATCTATGGTTATTGTGTAGGTGAGCCATGGAACCAGCAGGCTGTATTTAAGGGCATTGGGGTACCGGTTATTACGGATTACGAAATCTGGAAAGATAATCCTGAGAAGGTATTTGGTTTAACCAAAGCGTTTACTGAAAAATATCCTAATACCACGACTCGTTTAGTTAAGGCCTTGATTCGTGCAGGTAAATGGCTGGATGAAAACAATAATGCCAATCGACCTGAAGCGGTTAAGATTTTATCAAAACCTAACTATGTTGGTGCAGATTACGATGTTATTGCTAACTCAATGACAGGTACTTTTGAATATGAAAAAGGCGATAAACGTGAAGTGCCTGACTTCAATGTGTTCTTCCGTTACAACGCCACCTATCCATATTATTCTGATGCGGTCTGGTATTTAACACAAATGCGTCGCTGGGGGCAAATTGCAGAATATAAAGATGATAGTTGGTATATGGATACTGCTAAAAAAGTTTATAGATCAGATCTCTATGAGAAGGCTGCAAAGGAATTAATTGCAGAAGGTAAGATAAAAGCTTCTGAATTCCCTGATTTTGCAACTGAAACAGGCTTTCGCAAACCACAGTCAGAATTTATCGATAATATTACCTTTGATGGCACAAAACCTAATGAGTATTTGAAAAAATTTGCCATAGGTTTAAAAGGTAACGATAAGTTATAAGTCAATTTCAAGTTTCATCTGTATTTAGTGTCTGAGTTTTTTACAACTCATAGATAGACAAAATGCAGGTGAGACTTAGAGCTAATTCGGAGAAGTTTTATGAATTGGATACAGAATAAATCAGTTGATTTGCCATTACGTGATCGTTTCTTAAATTATATGTCAGGAGATCAGCTTGTTAAGCAACTGCAGGGTGTTATTAATGCAGTGATGATTCCAATAATAGCACTAGGAATATTTTTAGTATTATGGTCTGCAGGAGCTAAAAATGTGCAGACTTCTCTAGGTCAGTTACCAGGGCCGGATAAAGTTTGGGAACAGGTGCAGACATTATATGGGGAACATCAGGAAGCACGAAGTAAGGAGCAGGCATTTTATGACAGAATGCAAATACGAGTGGATAAAGCGATTGCAGCCGGCAAGCCACAGGAAAGAATCGATAAAATAAAATCACGCCGCTATACCGGCTCACCTACTTTTATCGATCAAATCATTACCAGTTTAATCACCGTTGCAACCGGTTTTTTAATCGGTTCAATGATAGCGATACCGATAGGCATTATCTGTGGCATGAGTCCAACAATTTACCGCGCCTTTAACCCGATTATACAGATTTTTAGACCCGTTTCACCATTAGCCTGGTTACCCCTGGTGACTATGGTCGTGTCAGCAGTTTATGTCAGTCAGGATCCCATGTTTGATAAATCATTTTTAAATTCCGCTATTACAGTCACTCTTTGTTGTTTATGGCCAACTGTTATTAACACTACTGTGGGTGTTTCAGGCGTTGATAAAGATCTGATTAATGTTAGCCGCGTATTGCGTCTAAACTGGGTGACTAAAACTATCAAAATTATCTTACCTGCTTCTGTACCAATGATTTTCACTGGCTTACGCCTTTTCTGCCAGGGATCTGGGAAATAGAGATATACCGCACTAAGACTTTCTG